>CAVBBP010000023.1:0-38614 GCA_963593685.1 Segatella copri | reverse complement strand
GCCGACTGCTATTTCGGTAACTTTGCGGAGTTGCATTTCGAGCGTAACCTGCGGCACAGCGCACGACACCTCGATGGCGCACTTGTGTTCGTCCTTTTCGCGCAACCGCCCTATCACTTTGTCGAGTTTAATAGCCATAGTGGTTTGGTGTTATGCGGTTGCTTCCAACAGTGCTTTGTACTCGACTTCGGTAACGGTTTTCTTGCCGAAGTGCCATTGGCAGACTTTGCGTGTGCGTGCGCCAAAGATACCGTCCACTTGCAGGGCTGTTATCTCTTGGTTGTTGTATTGCGGCAGTTCGTCGCCACACTTTGCCGTGTCGGCCAGCAGCACATTCAGGGCGGTTTGCAGTTTTTTCACTTCTGCGCCGCGCGAGCCGTATTGCAGAGGGAACGAGGCGGCTGCCTCTGTGGTTGCGTCGCTGGTGGTTTCGGTAGTGATTTCGGTTTCTGCCTTTTTGCCTTTGCGGTAGAGCAGATAGGCAATGCCGCATGCGGCTATGGTCGAAACAGATGCGATGATAATAGTTCTCTTTTTCATATTGCTGTATGTTTTTAGTATTTGTAATTGATTTGTGCGGCGGCCAGTATTTGGTTGATGTGGTCGATTTCGCTTTGTGTGAGCAGACTTGTGATATGTTCTGCCAGTGTTTTGTCTTTGTACACGCCAAACTCTTTTTCCACCATCAGCAGGTCGCTGCGGCTGCCTATTTGGTTGAATGCGGCATAGATAGCGTCTTCGTCTTCTGCCCAGCCAAATGCGCCGCTGTAAAACGCCGCTTGTAGTTTCGATACGATAGTGTTTATCTGCGCATCGGTGAGTGTGCGTTTTTCGACATCAATCTCTTCGTTGGCCTTTGAGGCCAGTTTTTGGTTGGTGATGGTGTTTTGTATTTTGGTTTTGATTTTTGCCACGCCCCATATCAGCACGAGGAGTGCCACCACCACTATCACTGCCACAATAGCATACTTTATCATAGTGTCTTTGCTGTTCATAAGTTGTTTATTTTGCATAGTCGAAAGTGTAGTTGTTGATATTGTCGGGTGCAAACTCGTAGGTTTCGCGTCCGTAGGGGTACAACAGCAGCGTGCGTTTCTCGGTGTCGGTTGTTATGGTGTGGAACATGGCAATTTTCCAAATCGGCTCGGCTTCGGCGTTTTTGCCGCAAGCCACGCGTGCGCGGTAGCAAACGAAAGTGTCGTCGTTTCGTTCGATAACGAGGTCAGCCTTTTTTATCGACTCCGACCAGAGATTGTTTTCTATCGTGTTCATCGTTTTTTAGCGTAATAGATTAGACATGCAGCCACCATTGCTGCGCATATTGCCGCTGCGGTGTAGCCTACCACTGTGGGCGACTTTTTTATGCCAAACGCACATTCGTTGGCAAAGTGTTCGCAGTTGTAGAACAGTTTGTTGTGCGTTCGGTTGCGGTTTGCTTCGTAATAGGCGCGTATTGCGTCGGGGTCTTTTGTCGCCACTGTCATATAGAGCAGTTTGCGCCCCTGCATAAAGTCGTCGTACTTTTCGCAATGCACACCTGTTTCGTTCATGTGGTAGCAGTAGCCGTCGCACCACACGGCGGCGTGGTGGTAGAACTCGCTATTGCCAAGTGCTGTTATTATGAGGTATTGCGGTTGCATTGTGTTTTGTTAGGTTGGGTCATTCACCAGTTTCAAGCCACCAAGTAGCGAGTTGCCTTTGTTTTTGTCGTATGTGTACCATTGCCATTCTTCGCCTTCGTTTTTCAGCCACTTGTATAGCAGTATGCATACGCACAGGCACACCATGCCGACGCTTGCCAAAATCACCACTGCCGAAGTTTTGTCCATGTTATGCCCTCCGAATTTTTACGAATGTAACGGCCGCAAGTGCGAACATTGCCAAGTTGAGCATCGTGTTCAAAATCAGCATTTCCGATTTGGTAACATTGTGGTTGAAAACCGTGCAGACGATTGGGTCGGGTTGCACAGCAATGTTCAAGTCGCGAATGCCCGCTGGTTGCTCTTCGGCTTTGGGTTCGGATTCGGTTGTGGTTGTTGCCGTTGTGTTTTCTTCGCCAGCCATCTTTTTCAGAAAGTTGTTGAAGTAGCCTTCGGTGTAGGTGTTGTCGTCCGAATCGGTGCCAGCGTATTCGGTGAACTCCTCTTTAAGCGAGGCGAAGAAATCGTCGAATGAATAAGTTTCTTTTTCCATTTTTACCACGGTTTATTGTCATACACTAATTTGTTTTTGTCGAAAAGATAGACCACTGTCAAGCCTGCGGCGAGAATGAGCGCACAGACAAAAAGTGTTTTTTTGTGGCGTTGCCAAAAAGTTTTTGTCGCCACATATTTGGTCGGGTCTACAGCCTTGCTTGCGTCGTCTTTTTCTGCGTCGGCGTATGTGCGGTAGTATTTACCGCTTTCGCCCACCCAAAAGGTGTTTGGGTCGCCAGCCTTTGCGTCGATATTGATGTAGCGCAATTTTTTTTCTGTTCCGTTATAAGTTGCCATAGTCGTATCAGTTTTTGTAGAAGTACCATGCAGTGCCAGCAATAATTGCTACTGTTGCTGCTGCAATCCACCATTTATAGTTCTTTTTTGGCGACGAGATATATTTTTTCTCTTCGTCGGTTGCCGTATTTTGTGCCACCGTGCGTTTTACATCTTCGGGGGTATCAGTTGTTGCTGCCATAGTGTTCTATTTTTTTGAAAAGTTTGTTTTGATGAATCCTTTTTTGTAGAGGAAATATGCCAGTCCAGCCACTGCCAACAGGGTAATTATCACCACCCATTTTGTGTTGCTGGTGCTTTGTTTTTGCTCCTGTTCTTTTTCGGCTTGGGCTTTGGCTTCTGCTTTGTCGCTGGCTTCTTGTTTTTTCACCGAAGTTTTAGCAAGTTGATTCATTGTTGTTTGTATAGTTGTACCTTTGTCTGCCATATTTCTTAACTTTTTTTCTTGTCTGTCGATAGATAACTATCGAGTTTTCCAGTTTTGTACAGGTAAAAGCCTACGCCAGCCAGTGCCAAAATTATGAGTCCTTTTTTGCCCAGCCCTCCCGAATTTGGTTGTCCCGGTGCGTTGTCTAGTTTCACCTTTATTGTTGTTGCTGCCATAGTCGTTTACTTTTTGTTTTTACCAGTCAGCCAAATGATGAGTGCAATGCCGCCTATGGCCAGAATTACCATTACGGTAGATTTTCCGCCAGATACCGACCCCAAAATGGCTTTTGTGCGTTCGGTAGAATAGTGTTGGGTTATCATTCTTTCGTTTACGCGCGATGCGTCGCGGTTGCCGAACACATCGGTAATGCCAGTCATCATATAACCGACGGCGCGCGTAATCTCTTGCCAAAGCGTGCCAAACGAGTAGGCGTCCATGCTTGCTCCGCCGCTGCCGCTTGTATTTGCTTGTTCTTCCATGTTAATCGTCTTTTAGTAAAAACACCACCAAGAATCCTATCATCAGGAAAGTGAGTGTTTTGTCGTTGGTATTTGCTTCGTCATCTGCTAATTTTGTCGATATAAGGAGCGTTGTGAGTTTGTCAATTTGCTCGTTCATGGCATTGCCAGTGGCTGTTGTTGCAGCCACTGCGCGGTCGTTGTTTCCATCTCCTCGCCACACAGTTATTTTGTGTTTGGCGGTATTGGTGGCGTTGGCGGCTTTTTCGGCGTTGGCAAATTTGCGTAACTCTTCGGCTGCGGCTTTGTTTCCAAGGTTTGCGTCGTATTTCAAACAGAGGCGATAGAGCGATTCGATGCGCTGCTGCACATTGGGGTCGGTCTGTGGGTCGAGCACCATTTGCAGCGTGCCAATCATCTTTTTCAACGACTGGTGATATTTTCCCGCCATTTTGTGGAAAGCGTAAGTGTCGGCCTCTATTTCGTCGTGTGTTTGTAGGCGGTAGTGTCCTACCTCGTGCCATTTTATGAACTCTTGCTGAAAGGGTGTAAGTTGCTCAAACAGGTCGGTATTGATATAGAGTGTGCCGTCTTGCGACACTGCCGCAGGTGTGCCGCTCACTATAAAATCGTCGTTGGTTGTATAGATTATTTTCATCGTCTTGTTTTTATGAAAAAAGGCTCGCTCGCATTTTCAGCGGCGAGCCTTTTGTTTAACCTTAAAAATCTAATACCATGAAGAATCGTTATTTTTTCTTTGCCATTGCCACAATCAGCACGATGAGCAGAATGAACACCAGCGCACCGACACCAACGGCAACCCACGGGAACGAACTCTGTGTCTGTTCTGGGGTAGGTGTGGGGGTGGTAGTGGTGGTGTCTTCTTGGTTTTGGTTGTTTTTGATTTGGGTGTAGGTTGCGTAACCTTGCATACCCATATTAAAAAACTGACCGATACCATTCATAATCGTGTCAAACTTCTGTTCGCCTGTTTTATTGTCCCATGCGCTACTGCTGTTGCTGCTACTGCTGCTGCCTGTCGATGTCGAGCCGTCGCTGTTTTTCTTGCCGTCGCCGCGGTCAATCGAAAGCCAGTGCTTTTTGATTTCTGTTATCTGTTCCCCATCGCTCAACACTTCGTTGGCGAGTTCGGAGAACGGTATCATAAATTCGTTGCCGTAGCGTTTCCACGCGGCCATGGCGGCATCGACGCAAATTTCGTCGGCGGTGTAGCCGAATTTTGCAAAGAGTGCTTCAAGCAATTCGACAGGCACTGTATGCAGCGCAAAAGAGAATGCGCTGCGTACTTGCTCTATGGTGTAGTTTTTGAGTGCCATGTCTTTATCTCCTTATTTTCCAAGGACGGCTTCGCAGATGTTGTTCAGTGCTTCGCCAGCGTCGATAGACGAGCCGAGCATGAGGGTAACATCGAGGCGGCGACCAGCCGACAGGGTTACGATGAAGAGGTGTTTGTCGTCGATGATGATTGGTTTGTCCTTGATTTCAACCATTGTGCGGTCGAGTTGTCCCTGCGTCAGGTAAACGCGTGGCGAAATCTCCTCGTAGCCGTTGCCTTTGATTGGGCTGAAACGCGCCACTTTGATTTTCTGCGAGAACTGCGAAGCGTTGTCGGTGCCGAGTTGCAGTGCATCGACGCGGGTCGGGTTGCGTTTGAAGTGGTCTTGAATGTAGGCCAATTTCGGGCAGTCAGCCGCAACCAACACTTTGTCGCCATCTTTCAGGAAATCGCCGTGGGCTACGATAGCGTCCACTTTTTCGCCAGCGATGGCTGCAATATCTTCAACGCTCGTGAGCGAGCCAGCAAATACTGCTACTGTGTGCGAAACGGTGTCTTGGTTTTCGAGTTGAATCTGCACGGGTTCGCCCATGTTCGATTCGTCGATGAGGTCGGCAACAGAAACCTGTTGTCCGTTGGCGCGACTTACGCGAAGTCGCTTTTTCAGCGAAACGGCTTCACCACCAGTAAAGCGGTCGCTCAATGCGTTTTTGTTGATTTTCATTTTAGTTGTTTTTTTTGATGATTTTTTTCTTTCTGTCAATTTTGCGACTTAACTTTTTTTTTCGTCTGTCGTTGTTTCCTCTTTTGTTTCAGAGTTTGCGGTTGTTGTCGTGGGTGTGGTTTCCTTTTTCGGAGCGTTTTTGATTCCGAAGAAGATAATCAGCACGATAGCGATGCCAAGCATTGCGCAGGCGGTTGATGTTCTGTTAAACATTTTTTTTGTGTTTTATTTGGTTAATACTTTTGTTCGTTAAATCCCTGCTTACACGGGTCGTTCGGCATCTCTGTGCCGAATCGTTGCCCGCGTCAGGGTGTCCTAGCCGTTTCACCTTTCCACCTTTCCACCTTTCGTGATTTTACTTAACTCACACAGATAGACGATTTAGGTCATTCCTGTTCCTCTCCCCATCATATATTATTCCTACTTGGGTACTCAGGTACTCGGTTACTTGGGTGTTCACGAGTTTTTAACTAAAAATATCTTTCACGCTATTTGAAGCGTATGCGTTTTTGTTTGATGTTGCGCTCGGCAAGCACCATGCGGCTTGCTTTGCGAATAGCGTCGTGCCATTTCATATTGTAATGCACAACCTTTTCGACGCTTTTTACACCGCTGCGCTGGCGTTCGGCCTTGGCAACCTGCGTGATGCGTTTCAGTTCCTTTACTGTAAGTTTTTTGCCTTTTTTCTTTGCCATAATAAAAAACCGTGTCTGTTAATAACACGGTGCAAAGATACGACACGCCAAAAGTGCAGTGGGCGAGTTTGGCGCAATTGTGCGCAATTGTTTTCAATTGTGCGCAATTGTTTTCAATTGTGCGCAATTGTTTTCGATTGTGCGCAATTGTTTTCGATTGTTTCCGATTGTGCGCAATTGTTTTCGATTGTGCGCAATTGTTTTCGATTGTTTCCGATTGTGCGCAATTGTTTTCGATTGTGCGCAATTGTTTTCGATTGTTTCCGATTGTGCGCAATTAGGTACAAAAAAAACGCCCCCGATTGTCGGGAGCGTTGTGGGTGGTACGGTTGTTTTATCGTTTGTTTCGGACAAAGAGTAGCCTGTTCTTGGTGTAGAGCGCAAATTTTAGGTCGGAACTGATGAGCGGCAGTTTGTCGGAAATGGCTTGCGCTATGATAAGGCGGTCGTTCGGGTCGGAGTGTCCGTCGTATAGTGGCAAATTGGCGTAAGTTTCAAGATTTTTTTCGTTTATCGGAACAATAGTTATTCCTGCTTGGTGTAGGTAGTCCAAAATATCGTTGGCACTTCTTATCTTTTTGTGCGAGAGTTTGCCTATTTGGTATAGGTGTATCATCTCTTGCACACAAACGGAACTTGTATATAAGCGTGTGTCGTAGTCTTCGATGATACGCATAATATCTCGATGCAAATACTCTTTGTCGGTGAAAAAGAATATCAGAATGTTTGTATCAAGTAGGTATCTCATGGGGTTATTATCTCATTACTGCACGCATATCGTATATTTCGCCTTTTGGCCAAGTTTGCAAAAACTTTCCAGCCTTTGAAAGTTTTTTTGTTGCTGTGTCTGCACTTTTCTTTACTCTACTGATGTAGTTTGTGGTTTTTGTGGTTGCCATAGTTTTGTCCTCCTGTTTATAGTTGCAAAGGTACAAAAATTGTGCCGAAAAATTACACAATATCTATAACATATTTTTCGCACAAAAATTTGACGGAGGCGGGGTTCAATAGGTGGCAGTTCAGCGAGCAGCCCAAGCGTTCGAGTTGTGCGCGGTCGGTGAGCAGCCATCGGCGAAAGGTGGTGCGGCTGACACCAGCGGCTGCGGCCAGTTCGTATTTGTACATGGCGCGGTAGAGGGTCATAGTCCTGTTTTGTAAATTTCGCAATAGTGTGGGTTCTGTGCAGCGGCACGGTTGGCGTTTTGCACCATTTGGCGAATTTTGGTGTAGTGCTGCCCAAGGTCGGTTTTGCGTTTATCGACATCGCCCAAGTCGGTATTGTAAACAACATAGTCGGTTACATAACTGAAAAACATAGGCGGCAGCCGCATAAACGAGTGAGCCATAAAAAGCACATCGCAGCGCATTTGCCGCCGTCGGCCGAGTATCTTTTTTAGCGGGTGGTCTTCGAGATTTTTTGGCGTGTAGGTCAGTGGGTCGTCGCACACCATCTCATCACAAAAGGGCTCTATATGAGGGGGAAAGAAGATGTGATAGTCTATTTTACCGATGCGTACTCCTCGTGGCAAAAGGGGTGCATCGAAAATACGAATAAACTCATCCGAAAATATATCCCAAAACAAGCCAACTTCAACCTATTCAGCGACGCTTACATAAAGAAAATACAGAAAAAAATTAAACCGCCGACCCAGAGAAAAATTGAATTTCTCCACACCAAAAAATTGCTTATTCAAACATTTTCCTTAACTTCGTACAATAATTGCATTTGTTATTGGACAGTACAGCATTTAGAAGTTGAATCTGCCCTTCAACAGTTCAACTTTATACTTTACAAACTTTCAAACTATTTTCGTACCTTTGCGTTTTGTTAAAAAAGTTTTTTGGCGTGAGGGAACGAATTTTACTTCTGGCGTGTTTTGGGGCTGAAGGGCGGCGGGCGTTGTTGCGCATTTTGTCGCTCGGGTTGCGTAGGGTTACATTGTGTATGCTGCTCATTATCAGCACGGTAACGAAAGCCGAAGAGCCGATTGTGCCGATTGAGCGGTCGGATTATAGTCGCCCTACGGGAATTGCGCCTGCCTATTTTGGTCCCAATGCGTTTCCTATTCCCGATATGCTCGATGGGCGCACAGAGAGCCGCCTTCGCCTCGAATTGGCTGCCGATGGCTATTTCGGTTTCAAAAAAGACAAGACTGCCGACCTTTTTGCGCGCATGCACATTCCGCTTTTTACCGACCGCGTGAACCTTACGCTTTGGATTCCAATCACCGAATGGTACGAGATGACGCCAGAACGCCAGCGCGAATGCCGCCTGCAAGACACCGTGGCGATGCGTGGCCACGAGGCGGGCGATGTCTATATTTCGACCGATATTCAGTTGTGCAAAGCCCGAAAATATCTGCCCGATATTGTGTTGCGTGCCGCCATGAAGACTGCCAGTGGAGGCGGATTCGAGAAAGCGCGCCAATACGACGACCCCGGCTATTTTTTCGACTTGGCGGTCGGGAAATCGCTCTATCTTGGGCAAGGCAAAACTTTTCCATACGCAGACTCGGAGAATGCTGCGGTAGAACTGCGTTTTGCGGGTAGTGCGGGCTTTCTCTGTTGGCAAACCGACAACGGTCGCC
The DNA here is from genome assembly GCA_963593685.1 of Segatella copri. GTDB lineage: Bacteria > Bacteroidota > Bacteroidia > Bacteroidales > Paludibacteraceae > W0P28-013. The sequence continues at coordinate 29,930 of CAVBBP010000023.1, read as the reverse complement.
AAAACGATGCTGTGATGTACGGTCTGCAAATGCTGCTCAAAACGGCACATTTTTCGTTCCGCAGCACATGGGGCGGCTATGTCGGTTGGGAAAAATATGGCGACCGCCCGATGAGCATCAAAGCGACGCTATCGGGGCATGTACGCGATTTTGAGCCGTATCTCACCTATCAATATGGTATCAAGGACTATCCGTTCCACCAAGTGCGCATTGGATTAGCCTATCGAATCGATATTCTAAAATACAAAAAAGCAAAACAATGAGAAATCGCCGCTGGATCGTTATCGGTTGGTTTGTGTTGAGCGTCTGCCAAGCCGCATGGTCAATCGACATTCCCTACACCAATATGGCAGGCACCGACTCGGTATCCGCCGAATTTTTCCGAAAATGGTATCACCGCAGCGATTTGCCCTATTACTTGGAGGCGTTGAGCGACCACACCATTTACGAAACAATGACTATCGGGCAGTGGTGGTTGCCCGAACGCATCACCTTTGCTATCGACGGCGTGCCATGCACCTCGAACCGCTACTACATCGACGGCATGCGCGTGGACGACCGCTTTCAGCCGGGCAGCACCAACTATATGCCCAACATGCAGCAATACAATCTGCAAATGGACATTCATCGGGCGCAGATGTTTTTCGAGCGCGACACCACGACACGCAACTATGCGCAGGTTTCGTACAACTTCGGACAAGTGGGCAACGGTGCGCCTGCATTGGGGACAAAAGAGATTATCAATATCACGCACCGCTCGGCAGTCGAAAGTGCCGATGCATACAAGCACATCACCGAACGCCGCCATCAGAAGGGCGCAGGGACGCTCGACGCTGCCTACACGATTCGCGACCGCGCAGGAAATCCGTACTACCAACACCTTTATGCGGCGTATGGGCAGCGCGTTATCACCAAAGAAAACGAGCAAGGCATTATCGTCGATGACCCGCTCTACACTGCGCCTTACTACAGAGTGCAAGCCGATGGTTATCTGCCGATTAAACCAAGCCAAGCCGTTCGGCAAGTGGGCTATCGCCTCAATTTTTCGGGACGGTCGGACGCTGGCAGCGAAAATCTCTACAATTACAACGAGATTTATGACCTGAAAAACTATTCTGGTTCGCTCTTTTTGCGGCGCGATTTTCTCACCACTGGTCTGACTTGGGAGACCAATGTAACGCACCACAACGACCGCTCGTTCAGCAAAAACATCATCGACCAAGACGGCGAGAGTTTCGCTCCGTGGGTGGCCGACGGAAAAACGCATATTCTCAGTTGGGCGGTAAACTATGAGCAGCCCGTGCTACCCTGGCTGACCGCCTTTGTGGATGCCTACAACTCGTTCGTCTATTTTTCGCCCGAAACGACGCAATTCAGCAATTCCGTTTACATACAATCGCCTACCGCCACTGCGCCCACCGACCTCTATCGCTACGAATGGACGAGCAACGCTTACGCTGGCGGTCTGTTGGAAAACACCGCTGGTCTCAAAGCGCACTACGCACCGACTGCGTGGTTTACGCTCATGGGGCACGCCGATTTCACTTTGGACGCAATGATTATCAAGAACAAAAGCAAGGTCAGCCCCAATGTGCAAGCAGGTGTAGGACTGGATTTTCACCCATGCAAGTGGTTCGAGGCGGGGCTGGCGACCGACTACAATCGCCTGCCCTACACGATGGACTACCTCCGCTATTTTTCGGACGACTACATGAACGCCAACATTTATTACGCTGACAATGGCGAACTATTTGCTACCACTGGCGGACGCTATCACGCGTACAAGAAAAACCTGCGGCAGACCTCGTATATCGAAATAAACATTCCGATTCGGCTTCATTTTGAAGACAAGCGTGGCGGGCGGCACGAGATTGTGTTGCAAAACAACTACAAAAAGTATTTCGATGTGTGGCACACCAACTACAAGGGCGCAACCAGCGATTACGGCTATTATCAGCAAGAGGGCGATTTCGATGTTTTTTACCAAAATGCTGGCGAAAAATTTTACGAAGTTGGCTACACCCCGACTTTTGGCAGCAACGGACTGCTCAACACGCCCTACTTTTTCTCGCAACTGACACGCTACACCTACACAGGCCGCAAAGTGATGGTCAGCCTCGGTTGGCAATCGATGCAGGCGGCTGGCTACACAGGTTTGGGCAACGGAGCGAACAGCAACACGCTGGGCGTGCTATCGGAAACCACCGCCAACCCAAACACCACGAATGTGGTGAAAAACCAAAGCGGCAAATACCCCGGCGTGGGACGACTCGACTTAGACAAAGGCTATGTGGCGCGCTTCTACCTGTCGTACAACATCTGCAAGTGGGTGCAAGCGGGACTAACCCTGAAATGGACAGACGGCAAGCCCTTTACCGCCTACCGATACTTCCAAAAAGACGGACAAGTTGCCATTTTGCCCTACGAATCGCGCGGTACGAACCCCACCGATGGCAATTTCGGCTCGCGCCACGGTGCTTGGTATGTGTGCGACCTACATGCGCAAGCCACTTGGACGGTGAAAAATGTGGGCATGCGCCTCAATATCGAGTGCTACAATGTGTGGGATTTCTGCAACGATTTGGCAGAGTTTGCCTTTGTGCAGGACATTCCGCAGGCCAACCGTTCGTCGATAATTCTCAATGTTCCAACTGGCATTCTTGCCACCTATACGATTGATTTCTAACTATGAAAGAGCGCGTTAAACTATTTTTTCGCTACTACCTCTGTTGGGTACTGTTTTTTGTGGTGCAAAAGCCCATTTTTATGTTGGCCGAGTTGCCAAATTTGTCGGGAATGAACTGGCTGGGCTGGTTGCAAGTGCCGCTCCACGGATTGCCGCTCGATTTGTCGGTGGCGGCCTACATCACGGCGTTTTTCGGGCTGTTGCTGTGCGTTTCGCCATTTCTGAAAAATAGGATAGTGCGCGGCATCAGCGATGGCTACACCGCTGTGATGATAGCCGTTGCGCTGCTCATTCAACTGGCCGACATCGGCACCTATCCGTCGTGGGGCTTTCGCCTCGACCGCACGGTGTTCATCTACCTGACTTCGCCAAAAAATGTGCTGGCGTGCGCCGAATGGTGGGTTTGGCTGTTGGGCGTTGTAGCGTTTGCCGCCGCTTTTTGGTTGCTGTGGAAATGTTATCGCATCGTCATCAGCAAACATATCGACACGCTGCAATGCGCTGATTATAAGGCGACTATCGTCTGCTTTTTGCTGACTGCTTTGCTCTTTTTGCCCATTCGTGGCAGCCTTTCGACCTCGACTATGAACACGGGGCGCGTCTATTTCAGTCAGGATTTGCGCCTGAACCAAGCAGCCATCAATCCTGCGTTCAATCTGTTTGAATCGTTGAGCGGCGACACATTCGATGCCGACCACTACACCTATATGTCGGCCGAGGCGGCTGCCGATTCGCTGCAAAATCTGTTGCCACGCGGCGCGCAACACACTGAAAATCTGCTGAATAGCAATCGGCCAAACATTTTTCTGATAATTTGGGAGAGCGGTTCGGCCAATACGATGGAGCGGCTGGGCGGCGCGGCTGGCGTTACGCCCAATTTCAACCGCTACTGCGACGAAGGGGTGCTTTTCACGCAAGCGTATGCCAGCAGTTTCCGCACCGACCGTGGCGTGGTGGCTGTTTTGAGCGGTTTTCCCGGGCAGCCCACCGCCTCGTTGATGACTGTGCCGAGCAAGGCACGCCACCTGCCGTTCCTCTCGCGCGACCTGCAACAGGCTGGTTATCAACTTAAATTCTACTACGGCGGCGACGAAGATTTTACCAATATGCGCTCCTATTTGGTGTCGGCGGGCTTCGACGAGCGCGTTTGCGACAAGAGTTTTCCCATCGAGCAGCGTGCCTCGAAATGGGGTGCGCACGACCATCTGCTGTTTGGGCGTATGCTCGACGAACTGCACGATACGCCGCAACCATTTCTGAAAGTGGCACTGACCACGAGCAGCCACGAGCCGTTCGAAGTGCCGATGCAAAAGCGTTTCGACGATATCTATCTCAATTCGATAGCCTACACCGACAGTTGTTTGGGCGCATTTGTCGAAAATTTGAGGCAGAGCGATTTGTGGCAAAATTCGCTTGTGGTGGTGGTTGCCGACCACGGATTTCGCTATCCCGACACGATTGGTCACTACGGCGCGGCGCGCTACCACATTCCGATATTGCTGTTTGGCGGTGCGGTGCAGCAGCCGCAGCGCATCGAAAAAATCTGTTCGCAAATCGACCTCGCTCCCACGCTTTTGGCGCAACTCGGTTTGGAAAACGGCAACTACCATTTTGGCAAAAATGTGCTCGACAGCGCCTACACGCAGCCGTTTGCTTTCTACTCGTTTGTCGATGGTTTCGGGCTGGTTACCGAGGGCGACACGGTAGTTTACGACGCCAAAGCCGACCAAATTCTGCACCAAACGCGCCCCGATGCCAGCAATCTCACGCGCGCCAAGGCCTACATACAGAGTGTTTATGCCGAAATTGCCGATTTGTAACAGTGGGTTTGAATTAGGAGTTAGGAATTAGGAATGAGGAATTTTTTGAATAAAGAATAAAGAGTAAAGGCAAAAGACTTTTTAATTACCCAATTATCTAATTTCCAATTACTTAATTATTTGAAGATTTGAAGATTGTAGCGTTTCGGAACGCGAACACGGCATTGGGCGGCGAGTGTCAAAAATCGTTTTCGGTGCAACGAAATGGCGCGAATTTGCATCATATACTCGTATGGGAGATTTTTGTAAAAAACGCAAGTAGGTCGTGGTGCGTCGAAAATTGCTGAAAAATATCGGGTTTATTCTCGCAATCCATTTGCTCTGCTTGCTTGCGTTGGGCGTTTGCCGTTGGTTGCTGCTGCTCTACAATGCGCCGGCAGGAGGTATTGATTGGGCATTGGCAGGACGGGCTATGGCTATCGGGCTGAAATTCGACAACCTGATTGCCTGCTATGTGACGGCGCTACCGCTGCTGTTCCTAACGATATGGACACTCTGCACGGCACATCGGACGGCGTACGATCGCCTAACTCATAAAGCATTACGGGCTATCGGTTGGTACTACGGCGTAGTCTATGCACTCGGACTAATCATTGAGGTTGCCAATGTGCGCTATTTCCGTTTCTTCGACAATCACTTGAACATATCCGTTGTGGAATGGTTCGGGTTTGTTCGGGACACCGCCGGTATGCTATTCGGCGACACCACCAACCTGCTTGCCCTGTTGGTTGCAGTCGTGCTTATCGGGCTGTTCGAATGGGTGCTTATTGCCATTGTACGCTCGGCTTGCCGTCGTATAGACACGGTCGCTTCGTCCGTTTCGTGGCAGCAATATGCAGGCGGTATCGGTCTGTCCCTGCTGCTCTACGGGGCGTGTTTTTGTGGGATACGCGGCAGTTTTCAACGCTATCCGTTGGATGTCAGTTTTGCCTACTTCTGCGACAATGCGTTCTACAACAAATTAGGTGTTAACCCGATATTTAACATCATCAAGAGTACCGAATATACGGCACAGCCGCTCCCGCCATTGCTGGCAGAAGCCAACGAAGCGGAAGCCCTTGCTGCCATACAACAAGAATTGGGCGTGCAAGACGCAGACCCGCAGCACCCGCTATGTCGCACGATCACGGCCACGGACGGATTGGGCAAGCGGAATGTGGTGGTAATCCTTATGGAATCGATGAGCGCTGCCCATTTGGATGAGATGTACAACGGGCAGCACATCACGCCCTACCTTTCTGCATTGCGGCACAGGTCGCTCTATTTCAACAATTTCTATTCGGCAGGCGTACATACCAACAACGGCATTACCGCCACGCTCTACGGCTATGGTCCGAACTTCGCCAAGGCCACTATGCGTGTGCCGTCGGACAATTATATGGGGCTGCCTTACGCCCTGCGCCAAAATGGATACAACACATTCGCTTTTGTCACGGGCAACCCGCAATACGACAACATGAACTCGTTTTTCTATGACAACAATATAGAACGAGTCTATTCGCTCTACGACTATCCGTCGAGTGCCGCAGTGAACAACTTTGGCGTACCGGACGACTATATGTTCTCCTTCGGATTGCAGCAATTAGCACAGCGTACAGATACCACCGATAAGCCTTTTTTTGCGCTATTCCTGACCGTGAGCAACCACACCCCCTTCGTTATTCCCAATACATATCAGGAAAAGGGAGGAACGGATACACAACGAATTGTTGCCTATGCCGATGATGCATTGCGTGCATTTATGGAACAGGCACAACAGACCGCATGGGGACGCAATACCGTGTTTGTATTGGTGGGCGACCACGGAGGGCCTGCCTCTTCTGCCTACGATTACAACCTGCCGCTTAATCAAATACCGTGTTTTTTTGTGGGCAACGGCATTGCGGACACCACGCTTACCGCACCTGCACAGCAGCAGGATATTGCGCCTACGCTGCTCGGACTTCTCGGGCTGCCCTATGCAGAAAACACGATGGGTATCAATGCATTGCAACACTCGCGCAACTATACATACTTCGTAAACAACGACCACCTTGGCTGCACGGACGGGGAGTGGCTCTATTCCTATAGCATCAACACACAGCAAGAATATCTCTATCGCATCGGCGAAGACGCTAAAGACTACAGCGCATCGGAGCCACAACGCATGGAGTGTATGCGACGCTATGCCGTGCAACACCAACTTGTCAACCTGCTTAGTGTACAGAATCAATGGATAAACCCTTGCGAATAGCCTTCGACGCCAAACGCGCCTACCATAACTCACGAGGACTGGGCAACTACAGCCGTGATACCATTCGGCTGCTGACCCACTATGCGCCCGAAAACGAATACTTCTATTTCGGGCAGCCTACCGACCTATTCCACCCAGATTGTGGCACGGTGGTGGCTCCGCAAGGGCTATGGAATGCGTTCCCCGCACTATGGCGAAGCCGGGGCTGCCTCAGCGATATAACCCAGCAGCAAATCGACATTTACCATGGGCTATCGGGGGAGTTGCCGTTTGGCATTCACCGAACCGCCACAAAGACAATCGTTACGATGCACGACACCATCTTTGTGCGTTACCCCGAACTATACAGCCCCACCTATCGCCGGCTGTTCTCACGCAAGGTGCAGTATGCCTGCGACCATGCCACCCGCATTATCGCCATTTCGGAGCAGACCAAGCAAGACCTTGTTCAATTCTTTCATGCCAATGAAACCAAGATAAGCGTGGTCTATCAGGGGTGCAGCCATCTATTCCGTCAGCCCGTGTCGGACACAGCGATAGCCGCAGCAAAGGCAAAATATGACCTGCCCGAACGATACATCATTGATGTCGGTGCTATTGAGCCCCGCAAGAACCTGCGCAACCTTCTCTACGCTATGGCAGGGGCACATATTGATTTACCTTTGGTAGCGGTAGGGGGGAAAAGCAAATATGCCGAACAAATGCGTACCCTGGCGGAGCGTTTAGAGGTGCGGCTCATTATGCTCCACGGTGTAAATTTTGCCGATTTCCCTGCGCTATACAAAGGGGCGGAATGTTTGGTGTATCCATCTCTCTACGAAGGTTTTGGAATTCCTATATTGGAAGCAATGTGTGTGGGTACGCCCGTGCTGACCTCAACAGGCTCCTGCTTCGAGGAAACCAGCGGCGAGGCTGCCCTCTACGCTGACCCAAACGACCCGATTGCCATAGGGCTGCAACTTCAACGCCTGCTCACGGATGAAGCCCTGCGAGCAGACCTCGCAGAGCGTGGGAAACGGCAAGCAGAAAAATTCTCCGACGACACAGTAGCACACAACCTATTAGAAATCTATCATACCTTGTAAACACTATTCTTGTTGTTATGAAAATACTCATCGATTTATCCATTCTCAAGAATGTCAACTGCGGATTGGGGCAAGTAGCCCTCAACTACGGCTACTATTTTCGTGATACCTATACCCCTATCGAGGGAGAAAACATCTATCTGCTTGTTCCGAAATCTTTTGTCGGGGCGTTTGGCGACAAGGTGCGCTACATACAGGCGCGCAAGATTCTTCGCCTTTGTCCGTTTTTGATTGGCATTCGTTTCGATGTGTGGCACGCTATCCATCAGTTGTCGCGCTACTGGCCGTTTGCACGCCACTATGTGCTGACTATTCACGATTTCAATTTCGTGTACGAAAAACACGGAGGCAAGGTGGCAAAATATATGTTGTTCATACAGAAAAAGGTGAAGCGCGCCGACCGCATTGTCTGCATTTCCCGCTTTGCCGCCATCGAGACAGAGCGCTATATGCGACTGCATGGCAAGGAGGTGCAGGTAATTTACAACGGCATCGAGCGCATCGACCAGCAGCCCGACCAACAGCCAGCGACCATTTCGGCCGATCAGCCGTTCCTATTCACTATTGGCGAGTGCAAAGAGAAGAAAAATTTTCATGTACTGCTCGATATGATGCGTTATCTGCCTCAATATCAACTCTATATTGCTGGCAAGGACGATACCGATTATGCGCAGTTTATTCGCAAAAAAATAGCCGACGATGGGCTGACCAATGTACACCTGCTCGGCATTGTGTCGCCCGCAGAGCGCGTGTGGCTCTATCGCCATTGCACGGCGTTTGTATTTCCGTCGCTGTTCGAGGGTTTCGGGCTGCCAGTTTTGGAGGCGATGTTGTTCCGCAAACCAGTCATCTGTTCGCGCGAAACAGGTCTTGTGGAGATTGGCAGCGAGCATGTTTCGTTTTTCCTTGTCGATTATCCTGCCAAAGAGTCGGCGAATCTCATCGCTTCGACAATTCAAACCGCCACGCCAGCGCAATTAGAGGCTGCCTTCCGCTATGCCGCTTCCTACTCGTGGCAACGACACATGGAGGAGTATCTGCGTATCTATCGCACCATATCCTAAATTTCAACAATCGTGTAAAAAGCAAAATCTATCGCATCTATCTCGGAATAAAAAACTATGCAAACAATCACAAGCCACGCTGTCAAAAACATTATCTCCTATCTTCCCATCGTTGGATTACTGTGTGTTGTAGGGTGCATGCCATTCTACTACGGCCCACTGCAACGATGGAGTCTATACATCGCTCTTGGATTGTATATTATCGATTACATCATCAATAAACGCTGGCAGAGTATCGGCTGGAATCGACAGAAATGGGTGTATGTTGCATTCATTGTTTTTTTTGTCTGTTTCCCCATTCGTCAATTATTCGATCCATACTATTCCGACCAATTTACTTCTGTTCTCGAACACAATCTCCCTTTTCTCGTATTCGGAATAATCGGACTAATCGGCGTTACTGATAAAATGCGCATAGAGCCGTTTGCGTGGGTTATGTGGGCGATGAGTTGCGCCATTGCGCTCTATCTCGCTGCTCAAACGGTATTGCTCCACACCGAAAATTGGGAAGAGTGGATTTTGACCTACAACCAACAGCGAATAGCGTTCATCAACACACACATGGTGGTGAATATGTATTGGAACCTCACGGTGGTGCTTTGCGTCTATACGCTTATGCATCGGCATTACCCTCTATGGGTGCGCATCTGTATGGGAATCGGGCTACTGTTCATTGCCGCAGGACTGCTCATTTCCGAGGGCAGAACGGGGGTGCTTACCTTTTTGGGCGTTCTGTCGATGTTGATAATCTACTACACCATCTGCAACAGAAAATGGGTGCTGCTGCCTGTTTTCTTGATTTTTGCCTTATGTAGCCTGATAGGATTGAAACAACGAGATAGATTTGCCAAACCCGAAATCTACGAAAATCCGCGGCTATACATCTGGTCGGTTACGCTGGATATGATAGGCGATCGTCCACTTACAGGCTATGGGGTCTGCTCGGCGCGCAAAGAGTTTGTGGAGCGAGGTCTGAACGATACCGATTTTTACGAGCATTATGTAACTAGTTACATAGTGGAAGAACAGGGAATTGGACATAGCGACCCCAATCTCAACCGTATGCACCCCCACAACGCATTTTTAGAAACTTGGATTCAGTTGGGAATTGTGGGCGTTCTTGTTCTCGTTCTCTGTATGCTGCTGCCGCTAACTATGCATTTGGGCAAACGGCAACTCTACATCGACTTGTGCCTCTTTGTGTTTTTTATGCAGATGTTGTTCGAGAATTTTGGCACGCAACTAAACGCCCTGTATCTGTGTACAATGATTCTTGTCATTCATTACCACTGCGATAAATCTGCCGCAGTGCCTTGCTATACGGGCGATACGGACGAGAACAGATAAACTCCGTTGCCGCATGCCGACACGCATGCACCATCGAGACGAACCATGTCCATCCGTGCAGGTAGCGGTAATTGATATACACACGATTGCGAATAAAAATTTCTTGTACTTTTTCGGGCGAGAACAGGCAGCCAATAGTGGCGGCGTGTTGGTGCAGACACGAGGTGCGAGCCGTATAGAGCGACACCCATCCTCTCGCTTTCGCCCGCAGCGACAAATCCATATCCTCGAAATAGAATGGGCTGAATAGTTCGTCGTAGCCACCCAAAGCAAGCAATTTATCACGCCATACGAGCGCATTGCCTCCGCAGAGATACATCGACTCGCCTTCTTCCTGCTCACCGCACAAGTCGATATAAGATAGTTTGTGGTGGCGAATTTGTGCCTGTTTTCTGCCTTCAATGATTTTGCCTGTTCGAGGGTCGCGTATGGCGCAATAAGCCCCGAACACTTGCTCTTGGGCGAGTAGCGGCAGCAACGCTGTGAAATAATCTTCCGACAGTTGCATATCTGTATTTAGAATGCAGACTATCTCATGGCGAGCAGCGGCAATACCCCGATTCACGCTCTTCCCAAAACCGCTGTTCTGCTCATTCCTGAGCAGACAAATTTGCTTCCACTCTTTCGTTAAATACTCTGCAGAGCCGTCCGTCGAGGCATCGTCTACAACAATAACTTCGCTGTCCGTGATAGTCGAACACGCCGCAAGCGCACGAAACACATAGGGCAAATAATGAACGAGCAACTGCTTGCCGTTGTAGTTCGGAATTACAACACTGACGCTATCTATTTTCTGTGCCTCCAAAACTGTTTCCAATAGTGTATAATCAATTTGCGAGTGGTCGCTTTGTCCCAGCCGCGAGCGGTGGCGTATTCGTCGGCCAGCAACTCAAAAAAGTCTTGGTTGCCCCACAAACGACAGAAATTTTTGCAAGCGGCTTTTTGCGCAATCGGCTGTTTTTGAAAGCGCATGCGGTTGATGTCCACCAACAGAAACCGCGCTTGTCCGTCGGCATCAACATCGAAAAGGATATTGCCTGGCGAATAATCCAAGTGCAAAACGCCCTTTTGGTGAATGTCGGCTGTGAAGCGCGCAAACTGCCGCACTATCGGTTCGTAGCCTTGCAAAGGGTGGTGGCGGAACTCGTAAAAGTTGCGCGGCAACGCCGACTGCACGGTAACAAGGTAACTCTCGCCGAGCAACCGCCGTCCGCAGAGAATGTAGGCGATAGGCGTGGGCGTGGCAATGCCCATCTGCTGCAAACGCAGCGCATTTTGGTAAGCGCGAACGGCTTTGGGCTGCCGCAGAAAAGAGTACACCAACCGATTGAACGGGCGAGGTACGCAGTAGCGTTTTGCGTTGATTATCAGACCGTTATATTCAATCGCTCGTATCTGATTGCGGGCATCGTAGATAACTCTGCCTTCGTGCGCAAAGCGTTGGGGCAGTTCCTCTACAAAACTGCGCAGTCCTTCGTAGGCAGGATTGAGCGTTATTTTTACGGCAGTTTTCATTGCTGTTCGGTCATGCTGAAGTATTTGTCGAGTACACCGATGGCGATGAGCCGCTCGCGCTCTTTGTCGCGGAATTGGCTTACATATTCGTGGGCGTGCTGCACGATGGCTTCGGCCTCGGCAGGGTGGGCCATGTAGTAGCGTAGCCGCTCCTCCAAGTCCGAAAAATCGGCTTTTATCTCGATGTAGTGGTAGTTCGGAATCAGCGTGCCCTCCATAAACCAACTTTCGCAAGTGGGGCGCGGCATCACAGCCACAGAGTTCGACGACATCACCCACTTCAGGTTGCTGGCCACATCGTTACCCTCCAACGCCATGATAAATTTGTAGTCGAGATGCTCGCCAATGGTGCGTTTTTCGGTTTGCCACGCCACTGGGTCGGGCGTGTTGCGGCTCACATCGCCGCAGTCGCACATGGAATTTCCGAAATACATACGCATAAACTGGCGGCGCGACTCTTTGCCCTTCACTTTGCCACGAAAAATCACCATGTCTTTTTTGTCGGCAAACGCTTTTCGGTCGTTCACAAAGATAAAGTGGCGCACCTTGTCCATCTTCAGCAGAATGCCGTTCTGATTGCCAGCCACCAGCGGGCGACTCTTCACAATGCTCGGCATTTCGGGAATGTATGTGATGTCGCCGGGGCAGATGTTCCAACGGTAATTCTGCGGAAAATAGCGCGTCGTTTCGCGGCTGTCGAAGTAATAAACTTTGCCTTTCTTTCCCAATTTTTCATCGCACAGACGGTTGCAGCCGTCGGGCAGTTTGGCGGGCGTGTTCAGTTGGTTGTAGTAGTCGATGCGCTGCTCGATATACGCCTTGTCGGGGCGTTGCTCTATCGTCCGAAGCAGTCGCTCACGCCTATTGCGGTAGATGCAATTCGGCACAAGCAGCCGCAGGTAGTTGAGCAGATAATAGTTGAATTTGGAATTTTTTCCGCTGGTCAATATGTAGTGCAAACGGCGGCTCATTGGGCAATTTTCTCCACTTTTTCAACAATCATTTCTGGTGCGATTCCCGTAAGGCAGCGATAATCGCCGTAGCGGCACGGCTTGTTGCCAAAGGTCGAGCAGGGGCGGCAGGGCAGGTCGAGTTGCACGGCGTTGTCCATGCTTTGGTGCCAGCCCATAAAGCCAGCGTATGGGTGCGTTGCGCCCCAAATGCTCACCACAGGCGTGGCGGCAAGCGATGCCAAATGCATGTTGGCCGAATCCATCGAAACCATCACATCTAGGGCGTTCATCAGTTCCAATTCGTCCTGCAAAGTCGATTTTCCAGCCGTGCAGACGACATTCGGGTATTTCGCCGCCCAACTCTCCAACAGCGTTTTTTCGCGTTCGCCGTTGCCAAACAGATAGACCGTCCAGCCGCGCTGCGACAGCAGTTCTACCACTTTTTCGCTCTTTTCCGTCGGATAAATTTTGCCTTTATGCCGCGCAAATGGCGCAAATCCCACCCAGTGGCGCGAGTCGGGTTTCGTGGCAAACAGCGATGTGAAATCGAGCGTAACGGCCAGTCCGAGCCGTTGCAGCACATCGGCGTAACGCTCCGTCGAATTTTTTAGCGGCACCAAGCGTTTGCAGTGCGCACGCGTTAGGCGGCGTTTGGCGGGGTGTCCCTTGTCGATGGTGGCTATTTTTGCGCCGTGCAGCCACGCTCTCCACTTGATATAAAACGACCGCAACACGCTGTGCAGGTCAGCCACATAGTCGAACTGTTTGATATTCAATTCGTTAGCAACAAACGCTTTCAGATTTCCGAAACTCTGCAACGCCTGCGGCTCGATACCGACAAAATGGACATTTTGCGGCATTCGGGCGAACAGCGGCGCGCACATGCGTTTGCTCAAAAAGGTGATGTCCAAATCGGGGTGCTGCTGCGCCAACGCCTGCACCACAGGCACTGCCATCGCCACATCGCCCAACGCCGAAAACCGTATGACGAGAATGCGCTTCATCTATTTCTGCCCGTAGAGAACAGGGTTCAGTTCGGGGTCGTTGTACATTTTCATCTGTTTGTACACCTTCATCTTTTTCGTGCCTGCCTCGAAATCTGCCAACAGTTGGTCGATGGCGGTCGAAAGGTCGGTTTTCTGCTCCAACAGCACATTCAGTTTGGCTTGGCACTGCGCTTTGTGCGCCTCGCTCACATCGGTGCGGCTCACTTCGGCCTGCATGTGGTAGATTTTCAGGTGTAAAATGCTCAAACGGTCGATGGCCCACGCAGGACTTTCGGTGTTGATTTTGGCGTCAGCAGCCGTTCCTACGGCGTGATATTTATCCCAAAAATAACTGTCGATGAGTTCCACAAGGTCGGTGCGGTCTTGGTTCGATTTGTCGATGCGCCGCTTGAGTGCCAACGCCTCCACAGGGTCGATTTGCGGGTCACGGATGATGTCCTCCAAGTGCCACTGCACGGTGTCGATCCAGTTTTTCAGATAGAGATAATACTCGATACTTTTCAGCGGATAGGGGTTGGCTATCGGCTGATCGACGCAGTCCGTTTTGTGGTAATCGACAACTGCTTCGTCGAAAATTTTGTTGCTCAATTCTACAAATGTCATGGTCTATTTTGTTGATTTTTTGTTGCTACTCCAGATAATTCCGCGCTTGGCGATGCTCACCATCACGCCAAAATCGTTGCCAAACTGCGTGCCAAAATCGGCCGCCAGCGACAGCGAAAATTCCAAACCCCACGCCTGCGGCACAAGTTTGGTTACCTCTAATAATAATGCAGTATTGGTCGAAAATGTTGCATCGCCTGTGCTGTAAGTGCCATAATTTTTTGCATACGATGCCAAAGCACGATAGCGAAATCCGTAAATGTCGCCTTTCAGTGCGAAATAGTGCGCCACCACGCGGTTGTTGAGCGTGTAGATGATTTTGTCATCGGCGTTATACACAGGCGAGGTGATGAACGGTGTACCGATGGTGCGCCGAAAATAGTTCCAGCCGTTGCGGTAGATGCCGTTCTGAAAATAGTTGTCGCTGCCGCCAAACACCAGTCCGTCGCGGTCGTGATACGGCCCCGATTGGTCAGTGGTCTGCACAAATTCGTAGCAGATTTTGTCGATAAACGGCCACCGTTTTTGCGAAACGACCACACCCCAAACGCCGTCGGGCGCGTTCATCGAGGTGCCAATCAGTTTTATCGGACCATCTTCGAACAGATTTTGCCAGTAGGCCGAAATTTTCCAATCTTTCCACTTGATGTCCAGCCCCACATTTTGCGACCCAAGGTGGTTGCCTTGCGCATTCAGTTGGTCGTTGGCCATGGTGCCGCCCGCTTTGGCCGAAAAGGCGTGCAACCAATCTTTGAGCGAATTGCCCAAATCGCCATAAACGGGCGATGTGCCGCCCCATTGCGCTGCGTGATGAAATTCGTAACTGATGTTCACAGGCAACTGTCCGCCGAGCCGTCCGCCTACAAATTTGTAGTGCAGATAGCCGTTTTTGACATACTCATTGTCGGCAAACCAGCCGTGTGTAATGCCGCCTTTCACCTCCAAATAGCCATAGGTAAACGGAAACGCCGTCCATCTATCAATTCCGACGGTGATGCGCGGAATCGGGTGTGCATTTTGCGAGAAGAGAAAACCGCCGCTCGACAGTTCAGTGTCCTGATTTCCAAATGTTTCGGGCTTTATGCCAGCGGTGATGTCGAACACATAGAGCCGCACATGGCCGTAGCACTGCTGCAAAAATCCTGTGCCGCCTTTGGTGTGCAGTTGCCCCACCAGTTCGAGCCCGAAATCGTAGTCCCACCAGCGGTTGGGGCGTGTGGCTTCCTTGCCGATGTATGCGCTCAAATTGCCGCTGTGTGGTCGGTACGAAATTGCACCATTGCGGTTGGTTTGCAGCCAAAATGGCGCATAGTCGCCTGTCGATGTTACGGCGGTGAGCATTGCGCCATACATAATGGTGTCCTGCGCTCGGTCGGCCGAATCCATGGGCAGCGGCCACGGCTTCCACGCCAAGGCGGGCAGGGCAACGCAAAGTGCCGCCGCAAACGCTATCTCTCTCATTCGTGCCATGCGTGCAGGTCGTTCAAAATCTCTTCATCGGCATCGTTGCCAAGCCCGACAAAATGTTTCTTGCCAATGGTGAATGCCACGGCATTTTCTCGTGCGCCGCCGGGCAGATGTCCGCGCAGCAGCCATTCATCGCTGTCGATATTGTATTCGAGCACTTCGTCGTACACTTTTCCTGTGGTGAGCGAACCGCCAAAATGTCGCCCGCCCAGCACAAAGATGCCCTGTTGGCTGGTCGTTACAGCGGACAAAACGCGCCCTGCTGGCAGTTTTTTGCGCTCGTGCCAACTGTCGCTCGCAGGGTCGAACTCGTACCACTGGCGCACATTCAGTTTGTCGGCGTTCCAGCCGCTGCCCAAAAAACAGCGGTCGCCCACTTGCGCGCCTACAGCACTGATTACCGATGGCGCACGCTTGTAGTTGTCGGTGTAAAGCGTCCATTTGTCGCTGGCAATGTCGTATTGCGCTATCTGGCGCGAATAGCCGTAAGTGCCAAATCCGTGGCAGGCGTAGATTTTCCCATCGAGATGATACACGACGCAGGCATCGGTGTAGTCGTTCGGGAAACTGTCCAACTGCTGCCAACTGTGCGTGGCTGGCGTGTAGCACCACCAGTCGCGGCGGTAGTTCGCTGTGTTGTAGATGCCGCCACTGAAGCCCAATCCCACATAAACTCGGTCGCCGACCACCTGCGCTGCCGCATGCACACGACCGCCAAACGGCACTTCGCCGAGGTTGCTCCACGCATTGGCAGCGGTGTCGTACTGCCACACGGTCGTCGGGTAGCCTTCGGGGTGCTGTTTGCAAGCATCGCTACTCAAGGTGCGTCCGCCAAAAATGTAGGCTTTGTCGCCTACCGCAAACGCCATGGCTGCCGTTCGCCCCTCGGGCATAGCCGCACACGCCTCGAACACAATGGGATTGCTCGGCTCTTTCAACCGCTCACAACCGCACAATGCGCTGATTGTCAGTAAGAAAATAAGGTAAAAACGCTGCATCGTCGTTACTTTTCTCTCGCTTTGTATTTCTCTTTTATATCGTTCCAACGCGGCAAAATTAGTGCTTTTCCGTAGTGTGCTTTGTAAACTTTTTCTGCGGCACTCATTGTTTTTCAGCATTTAGGTGGTGAGTATATGCCTGCGCCATGCGCTCGGCGACGGCGGCAATCACGGGAACTACAACCGTATTGCCCAACAAATCGAAGCCTTCTGCTTGGGTTACAGGAAACTGAAAATCGTCGGGATAGCCAAACAACCGCAACCCTTCGCGCAAAGTCAGTGGCCGCACACCGCCGCCATCGACAACGAAAAGTTTTTTCATGTCCATTGCCACAAGTGTCGGCGTAATTCCTTGTGGATCAAGTATTTTGTTTATCTCGAAACTCAATTTTCCCGCCACAATGTTGTAGCCGATTTTCTTGGTTTTGTCCTGAACTCTTATTTTTCGCTCGCCAAAAACGGTGTTTTCGGTTACGATATTTTTCGGGTACTCTTTTTTCAAATAGCCTTTCGCCACAAGGTCGTCGAGCATCTCCGCCAAATGGTCGTTCCGATAAAACTCTTCTATCATTTCGGTGGTCAGCGGCATTCCGTCCATCCACGCTATGTCGTGCATTGCAGCCCATTTCTTTTTGCGGCGTTCGTGTGCCATCATATTCAGCAGTTTTTTCTGCTCGTCGCTCACCGTCCCTTTCAGTGCGATGTCCCAACTGTGAATGTTGTCGGCACCACCGCGTTTGTCTTTGATGCTTTTTCCATACAATTTTTCGGGCGAAAAATGTGCCATCAAAAGTTGCGTGAATGGCGTGTCGATGGTTGGCTGCCCAGTTTCGAGAATGTCGCCGAGCGTGGCGTGCTGAATTGCAAAATTGTCGAGCGAAATTTTTTCGTCGTGCGTGCCAACAATGTATATGCGTTTGCGCTCTTGAGCCACGCCAAAGTTTTTTGAGTTCAGCACGCACCAAGTTACACGATAGCCGAGTGCCTCCAAATTGCCGATAATCACTTCGAGCGTTTTGCCAATGGGTTTGCGTGCATCTTCTCGGTCGTGCGTAACCAGCCCTTCTACATTTTCGAGAATAAATCCGTAGGGGCGTTTCTCTTTGAGAATCCGTTCGACCTCAAAAAACAGCGTGCCGCGCGTGTCCTGAAATCCAAGCCGTTTGCCTGCATACGAAAACGCTTGACAAGGAAATCCGCCCAAAAGAAAATCGAAATCTGGAATCGCTTGAGCATCGATGTGCGTGATGTCGCCGTGTATCTCTTCGTTGCGATAGTTCGCCGCCAAAACTTTCTGCGCATGAGGTTTGATTTCGGAGGTCATCACGCACTCCGTCTTGTAACCACACTTGTTGAATGCAGCCTCAAAACCCCTGCGAATGCCTCCAATACCAGCAAAAAGGTCTATGAATTTCACCGTCCTCATCGGCTCGGACATCTTTTTAGTTCAAACTACAAAGATACACTTTTTTGCGCAAACTACCCAACCCACTAAAATCTCTTCCACAAAAGCAGCACCCACTGCGTGCGCGTCCGTTTCTTGTTCAAGCGATTTTTTATTTCTAATTTCTAATTTCTAATTTCTAATTTCTGGTTTTTCAAAATTGCTGCCGCAATTTTTATTTCTGTATTTCTAAGTTTCTTTGTTTTTAGGGGGGAAATCTGCTCTTTTCTGCAAATTTTCGCTACAAAAATCTGCATTTTCGTAAAAAAACGCTATCTTTGTAGGTTAAACCGACTACATTTCGACAAGGCATGACCACACGAGAAGAGATTGAGCGTTTGCGCAGCGAGTTGAACCAGCACAACTACAACTATTATGTGCTGAACAGCCCGACTATCAGCGACTTTGAGTTCGATGCAAAAATGCACGAATTGCAGCGATTGGAAGCCGAAAATCCCGAATTTTTCGACCCAAATTCGCCCACGCAACGCGTTGGTAGCGACCTGAACGCCGCTTTTGTGCAGGTGGAACACCGCTACCCTATGCTCTCGCTGGCCAACACCTACTCCGAAGCCGATGTGGCCGAATGGTACGAGCGTGTGCGCAAAGGGTTGAACGAGCCGTTCGAAGTGGTGTGCGAACTGAAATACGACGGCACTTCCATCTCGCTCATCTACCGCGATGGCGCACTGGTGCAGGCCGTTACGCGCGGCGACGGCGTGCGCGGCGACGATGTAACAGCCAATGTGCGCACCATACGCTCCATTCCGCTGCGCTTGCACGGCACGGACTATCCAAAAGAGTTCGAAATTCGTGGCGAGATACTGATGCCGTGGGCAGTGTTCGAAAAACTGAACGCCGAACGCGAGGCGCAAGAAGAGCCGCTCCTTGCCAACCCACGCAATGCCGCCAGCGGCACGCTGAAAATGCAAAATTCGGCCGAGGTGGCACGCCGACAACTCGATGCCTATCTCTACTATCTGCTCGGCGAGGAGTTGCCAGCGCAGACGCACTACGAAAATCTGCAACACGCCGCCGCTTGGGGCTTCAAAGTGTCGGACGCAATGAAAAAATGCACCTCGTTGCAGGAGATTTTGGACTATATCGACTATTGGGACACCGAGCGCAAAAATCTGCCTGTGGCTACCGACGGTATGGTACTGAAAGTCAATGCGTTGCGGCAACAAAAAGCGTTGGGCTACACCGCCAAATCGCCGCGCTGGGCCATCGCCTACAAGTTCCAAGCCGAACGCGCTTGCACGCGCCTCAACTCGGTGAGTTACCAAGTGGGACGCACGGGTGTGATTACGCCTGTGGCCAACCTCGACCCAGTGCAACTGTCGGGCACTGTGGTAAAACGCGCTTCGTTGCACAATGCCGACATCATCGCTGGGCTCGACCTGCACATCGGCGATATGGTTTATGTGGAAAAAGGCGGCGAAATAATTCCGAAAATTACTGGTGTCGATTGCGATGCGCGCATCATGATTGGCGACAAAGTGGGATTTGCAAAAATCTGCCCCGAATGCGGCACGCCGCTGGTGCGCGACGACAACGAGGCGGCGCACTACTGCCCCAACGAGGACGGCTGTCCGCCACAAATCAAAGGCAAGATGGAACATTTTGTCAGTCGCAAAGCCATGAACATCGACGGACTGGGCGAAGAGACCATCGCCCTACTCTACGACAACGGTTTGCTGCACAATGTGGCGGACATCTACGCACTGAAAGCACCCGATTTGGCGCGACTGGAACGCCTTGGCGCAAAATCGGCGCACAACATACGGGCAGGCATCGAAGCGTCGAAACAGGTGCCGTTTCCGCGCGTGCTGTTCGCCCTGGGCATACGCTATGTGGGCGAAACTGTGGCAAAAAAACTGGCGGCGGCGTTTCGCTCTATCGACGCACTGGCGGCCGCCACGCTCGACCAACTGATGGCCGTACCCGACATTGGCGAAAGCATCGCCCAAAGCGTGCGCGCCTACTTTGCCAAACCCGAACATCAGCAACTGGTGGAGCGGCTGCGTGGCTACGGTCTGCAAATGGAGATGACCGAAAGTGCCGCCCCCATTTCGGACACATTGAAAGGACTTTCGATAGTGATAAGCGGCGTGTTTCACCACCACTCGCGCGACGAATACAAAGCCATCATCGAACAGCATGGCGGCAAAAATGTCGGCTCGGTGAGCGGCACCACGAGTTTCATTCTGGCTGGCGACAATATGGGCCCCGCCAAACTCGAAAAAGCCGAAAAATTGGGCGTAAAAATCGTAAGCGAAGAGGAATTCCTTGATAGGTTAGGAATGAGGAATGAGGAGTGAGGAATGGTGCGGCAGAGCCGCAATTTCAAATTTCAAATTGACAAAATTATTTGAAAATTGCAACACTTTTGAATGCCCCAAATTCATAATTCTAAATTCAAAATTCTTAAATTAAAACAAAACCCTACCCCTGCTCCGCAGGTACTCCCCTTGAAAAGGGGAGATGTAAAATACCAACACCAACGCGAACCTGTCCCCTTTGTAAGGGGACGAGCGAAGCGGAGGGGTTGCCAAGACAATTGACAATAAATAATGAATAATGAATAATGAATAATAGTAGCAAGTAGCAAGATACAAGTAGCAAGACAAGATTTTAAGAACATAGAAGATAGAGCATAGACAAAAATAATTGATAATTGATAGTGTAGGGACGCACCGAGTGCGTCCGAGTAAAATGAATAATAATTGCGACGTTCAAAATGCCGACAATTTGAAACTCTGAAACTCTGAAATCTGAAACTCTGAAACACTGAAACTCTGAAATTCTGAAACTCTGAAACTCTGAAACTCTGAAACTCTGAAATTTGAAATATGAAATTGCTGAAAGAACGACTTTTCAAATACCGATCACGCAAGAGCCATTTGCGTGAGAAACAGTTTGTGGACTATGCGCATGTGCAACGCGTGCTGCTGCTCTACGAGAGCGATTTGCAAGAGAACCACGCCGCCATCGACAGCATTGTGCGTGCGCTCCACGCCGACGGCAAACAGGTCGATGTGGTGGGCTTTGTGGCAAAAAAGCAGTGCGAAACGCCGCAAACCGACCATTTTTGGCTGCTCGGCAAAGGGCAAATCAGTTTTTGGGGCAAACCCGACAAGGAAACGCTCAACGCCATCTGCACAAAAAATTACGATTTGATTGTGGATTTGACGCCGCATTTCTGTCTGCCACTGCAATATCTGCTACTCTACTCCAACGGCCGCTGCCGCATTGGTGGTGATGTGAGCGAGTTTGGACTGATAGATTTTGCCGTAAAAATCCAACCCAACAAAGCCTACGAACAAACCCTCTGGAACGCCATTTTGCGCTATTTGAAAGAGATTAAACAAACAGTATGAAAGTGTGAAAGTGCGAAAGTGTAAAAGGTTATAGGTGAGAGTTTATCGTTTATAGAACATAGAATATAGAGCATAGAACATAGACGAATACTAAGACAAATTATTTGAAGATTGAAGCACTTTTGAATGCGAATAATTCTTAATTCTAAATTCATAATTCTTAATTGGAAAAAGGCTTTTCCCCCTTCGGGGGAAACGGGAAAGGGGGCTACAATCTGAAATTTGAAATCTGAAACTTGAAACCGCGCGCAGCGCAATCTGAAATTTGAAAATTTGAAAATTTGAAAATTGATTTTACCACACAGACCTTTATTGATGCGTTAAACTTATCAACCTATCAACGACCAATCAACCAATCAACCAATCAACCAATCAACTTAATTTGAAATCTGAAATTTGAAATCTGAAACTTGAAACTCTGAAACTCTGAAACTCTGAAATCTAAAAATTATGAACCAAAATAAACTGACTGGCATGGGCGTGGCGTTGGTTACGCCTTTCAAAAAGGACGGCAGCGTCGATTATGCGGCGTTGGGGCGGCTGGTGGAGTACCAAATTGCCAACCACGCCGACTATCTGGTGATTTTTGGCACAACGGCCGAAACGCCCACGCTCACCGACGACGAAAAACGCGACATCGCCCGTTTTATCATCGAAAAGAACGAAAAACGCCTGCCAATCGTTATGGGCATCGGCGGCAACAACACGCGCACCGTGGTGGAGGCCGTGCGAAACACCGACCTGTCGCAGGTCGATGCGGTGCTGAGCGTGGTGCCGTACTACAACAAACCGTCGCAAGAGGGCATCTACCAGCACTACCGCGCCATTGCGCAAGCCACTGCCACACCCATCATTTTGTACAATGTGCCAGGGCGCACAGGCGTGAATATGACCGCCGAAACTGTGTTGCGCCTCGCACGCGAATTTCCGAACATCGTGGCCATCAAAGAGGCGTCGGGCAAGTTTTCGCAAATCGACGAAATCATCAAAAACAAACCCAAACATTTCATGGTCATTTCGGGCGACGACGGCATCACTTTTCCACTGATAACGCTGGGCGCAGTTGGTGCCATTTCGGTGGTTGGCAACGCCTTCCCGCGCGAATTTAGTCGCATGGTGCGGCTGGCTATGCGTGGCGACTTAGTGGGCGCACGCGAGATTCACTACCGCTTCGCCGAACTGACCGAACTGCTCTTTGTCGATGGCAATCCCGCTGGCGTAAAGAGCCTACTCTCGATGATGGGCTTCATCGAAAACGAACTGCGCCTGCCCTTGGTGCCGACCACGCTCAAAACCACCGAGCGTATGCGCAAAGTGTTGGAACAAATCAAAGCGATAGAGGAGTAAATTACCGACCGTGCGCCGATTTTTTGCCATATTGTCGCTGACGCTGCTGCCACTGCTGGCCGCGGCGCAACTCAACACCGACCGTGTGCTGGCCATCGGGCGCAATGCGCTCTATTTCGAGGATTATGTGCTGTCGATACAGTATTTCAACCAAGTGATAAAGGTAAAACCCTATCTCACCGAACCCTATTTCTACCGCGCCATCGCCAAAATCGAGTTGGAAGATTATCGCGGAGCAGAGCAAGATTGCGACGCTGTCATCGAACGCAATGCGTTTATGCCGCAAGCCTACTATGCACGCGGATTTGTGCGTATGCGGCTCGACCGCTATGCCGAAGCCGAAGCCGATTTTTCGCGGGCGTTGGAGTTCGCACCCGAAAATCCGATATACACGCTCAACCGCATCGAAGCACGGCTGCAACTCGAACGCTACGACGAAGCCTTGGTCGATGCCGATAATCTGCTGCGCCGCAACAAAAAATCGGCCGACCTGCTCTACGAACGCGGACGCATACTCTTGGCCAAAGGCGATACGCTGGGCGCAATGGCCGATTTCGACCAGTTGGTGGCGACCGACAAATACAATCCCGACCTGTGGGCTGCGCGCGCCATCGCTCGTCTGCAAATAGGCGACAACAGCGGCGCACTAGCCGACTACAACGAAGCCATACGCCTCGGCACACAAAACGCTGGGCACTACATCAACCGCGGATTTCTGAACTACGAAGCCAAAAACTACCGCGGCGCACTGGCCGATTTCGACCACGCCATCAGCCTCGACCCGACCGACGAAACGGCACGCTTCAACCGCGCCTTGTTGCGCACCGAAGTGGGCGACCTAAACAACGCCATCGACGACCTGACCGAAGTGCTGAAACTGAAGCCCGACCACGACAAAGCCCTCTACCAGCGCGCTTTGGTCTATGCCGAACTCTACGACTGGCGCAATGCCGAAGCCGATTACACCACACTCATCACTCGGCACCCAACCTTTGCGCCCGCCTACTACGGACGCGCACAAGCATACGAAAAAATGGGCAAACGCCGCGCCGCTTTCGACGACTACAACAAGGTCGAGCAACTGCGCCAAGAGGCCAAACAACACCAACAAAATACCGACGAAATCGATATGCGCCCCGACATCGCCCAGCAGGACGAAAGTCCGACGCACGCACGCACACGCCTGTTCGATGCAACCACGGGCAACACCGCCAGCAACAACATACGCGGTGCCATACAAAACATGCAGATCGATGTGTCGAGCGAGAAAAATTTTGTGCTGTCGTACTACCAAAAAGAGGACCCCGTGCGCAAAAACGACCATTACAGCGCACTCGTGAGCCAACTCAATGCGCAACACGCCCTGCCAGCAACGCTCAAAATTGTGAACCGCGAGATGTCGCTCACGCAAACGCTCATCAGCCACCATTTCCGCTCTATCGACGAACTGTCGCGGCGCATCGAGGCCGCCCCCGACAACGCACTACTCTACCTCGCACGCGGCATCGACTATGCACTTGTGCAGGATTTTTCGAGTGCCATCGCCGACTTTTCGCGCGCCATCTACTTCAAATCCGACATGGCGCTCGCCTATTTCTGCCGTGCTAACATTCGTTTCAAAGAGTTGGAATTCAGAACCAATAACGACGAAAATGCGCCACAACCCGAACAATACGCCCACGATTTCGAAATGATAATGCGCGACTACGACAAAACGCTCGAATATGCGCCGAATTTCGCCTATGCGTGGTTCAATCGCGCCAATGTGCTCTGCGTGCAGAAAGATTTTCAATCGGCCATACGCAACTACACCAACGCCATCGACAGCGACCCCGACATGGCCGAAGCCTACTTCAACCGCGGCTTGACCTACATCTACATCGGCGACACCGAACGCGGCATAACCGACCTGAGCAAAGCCGGCGAACTCGGCATATATCAAGCATACAACTACTTAAAAAGAGTGAGGAATTAGGAGTGGTGCGGCAGAGCCGCAATTTCAAATTTCAAATTTCAGATTTCAAATTGCGGCGTCAAAAACGCCTTAATCTTCAAATTTTCAAATCAATAACTAGAGACTAGAAACCAGAAATTAGAAATTAGAAATAAACTGCACAGACTTTCACCAATGCGTTAAACTTATCAACTCATCAACTTATCAACTTATCAACCGCACTTTCACACTTTTTCACTCCACAACTAACTTTGGCATCAAAATTGTATTAAAAGAAATAAAAACAGACCATTATATGATAACTTTCAATCTGAAATGCTACACCTATTGGGGACAAAATGTTTTCCTGCAAATCGAAGGCGAAACTGTCCCGAT
The DNA here is from genome assembly GCA_963593685.1 of Segatella copri. Lineage (GTDB taxonomy): Bacteria > Bacteroidota > Bacteroidia > Bacteroidales > Paludibacteraceae > W0P28-013. The sequence goes on along the minus strand of CAVBBP010000023.1, from coordinate 4,652 downwards.
GACCTACATCGCCGATAGTTTGTGGCGCTGCACATACACGCCCAAGGGTAAGCCAACGACCTACGCCTACTATGTTTTGAACCCAGAGCAGACCAAAATTGTGGAGTCGCTCGAGCAGCGCCAACTGCCGCAAATGCCAGACGAGGTGCAGATTTTCGACACCTTTCGCTACCCATCGGCAGCGCGCGTTTTTCGCACAACACCATTCGCCGAGGCTTGGTGCGCACACACCACCAAACGGTTGCCCAAAATCGGCATCGGCGAAACATTGCTGCTCGTCAATGCGCCTGCTGTCGAAGCGAATCAGGGTGTTGGCATTTTGGGTTCGACGCGAAAATTGGGCGGCTGGGACGCGTGCCTTTTGCAGCCCATGCAAGCCACCGACAACGCCGATTGGTTCATCAAACTGAAAAACAGCGACCTGCAAAATGTTGCGTACAAATTTGTGATTTACGACCTCGAATCAGGCGAAATTGTCCGCTGGGAAGAGGGCGACAACCGCCAACTGCAAGCCACCAACGACACTGCGCTGCTGTCGGCCGATTTTCGGCAGCAATTCCACTGGAAAGGCGCAGGCACGGCCATTCCTGTGTTCTCGCTGCGCAGCGAGGGCGACTGGGGCGTGGGCGAATTTCACGACTTAAAACAGATGGTCGATTGGGCGCACAACACAGGACAAAAACTGCTTCAAATTCTGCCTGTGAACGACACCACCAACACCAAAACCAATGCCGATTCCTATCCGTATAGTGCCATTTCGGTCTATGCACTGCACCCGATGTACCTGCATTTGGAGGCTGTCGGTCGCCTAAAAAGTGCCAAAGCCAACGCCGATTTCGACCGCCGTCGCCAGCAACTCAACGCCAAAGCGTTTGTCGATTACGCTGCCGTGAACGCCCTGAAATGGGACTATCTCCGCCTGATTTTTGAACAAGAAAAAGCAAGCACTTTCGCCTCGACCGAATACAAACGATTTTTTGCCAACAACAGCCATTGGCTCGTGCCGTATGCCGTGTTCTGCGTGCTGCGCGACCAGCACGAAACCGCCGATTTTCGCCGTTGGAACGAACTGAGCGTTTACGACGCAAAAGCCGTGAAACGCTTTGCAGCGGCACATGCGCCCGAAACCGAACTGCACTATTTTGTGCAATTCCACTTGGCAAAACAGTTGGCGGAAGTGCGCCTCTACGCCCACACGCACGGCGTTGCGCTCAAGGGCGACCTGCCCATCGGCATCAGCCCCAACAGTGTCGATGCGTGGATGTATCCGCACCTGTTCCACCTCGACAAGCAGGCGGGCGCACCCCCCGACGATTTCTCGGAAACGGGGCAAAACTGGGGCTTCCCCACCTACGATTGGGACGAAATGGCAAAAGACGATTTTGCGTGGTGGAAACACCGCTTTATGAACATGGCCAACTATTTCGATGCCTACCGTATCGACCATATTTTGGGATTTTTCCGCATTTGGGAGATTCCGCAGTCGGCCATTTGGGGACTGCTCGGCTACTTCAATCCCGCCATGCCAATGTGCGTTGGCGAAATCGAAAACTACGGCCTGCATTTCGACCGCGAGCGTATGCTCAAACCCTACATCACGCAGCAGATGCTGACCGAACTTTTCGGCGACAAAGCGGCCGCCATCGCAAAAAAATACTTCGATCCGCAGCCGAGCGGCACGCTCCAATTCAAGCCCGAATTCGACACACAACGCAAGTTGAGCGACCATTTTGGCGACAAAGAGCGCGTGCTGCGCGACAAACTGCTGGAACTCCACACCGAGGTGCTTTTCATCGAAGATGTGTATCAGCAGGGCAAATTCCACCCACGCATCATGGTTCACAAGTCGCACACTTTTGCCGCCTTGAGCGAGCGCGAACGGCACATCATGGAGCAGATTCACGAGGACTATTTCTACCACCGACAGAACGAATTTTGGCGCATACAGGCGCAACGCAAACTGCCTGCCCTGCTGCGCACTACCAATATGCTCGTGTGCGGCGAAGACCTCGGCATGATGCCCGCTTGTGTGCCACAAGTGATGAACGATATGCAGATTCTCAGCCTCGAAATAGAGCGTATGCCGAAAGATTTTTCTGCCGAATTTGTCGATCCGCAACGCACGCCATACCTCTCGGTTTGCAGCACTGGCACGCACGACACCTCGCCGCTGCGCAGTTGGTGGCACGAAAATCCCGACAGGACGCAACGCTACTACAACCATGCGCTGCACAACGCGGGCAAAGCACCCGAAAGTTGCACGCCAGCCCTCGCCGAGCAGATTGTAACACGGCAAATGCGCGCCAACAGCATGCTCGCCATTCTGCCCTTGCAGGACTATTTGGCGATGGACGCCACACTCCGCCTCTACGATGCCGACGGCGAGCGCATCAACGACCCGAGCAATCCGCACCACTTCTGGTGCTACCGTATGCACCTGACAATCAGCGAATTGCTGAAAGCAAAAGATTTCAACAGCAAATTGGAAACAATAATCGCCACAAGCGGTCGTTGAAAGAGAGAAAGAGGCTCGACACGATGAGAAAACGACTAAAAATGGGAATAATTGCAGCGTTCGCCTGTTGGACGATGGGCGCACAAGCGCAGTCGCTCGCCGAATGTGAGCAGCAGATGGCGCGGCTGTTTGCCAACATCGAGCAATCGACCGACGCCCAAGCCAACCTGCGCTACAACGACACCATCAACACCCTTTTCGCCCAAGCATTGGCGTGCGACGGCTCGTTCACTGCGCCTTTTGGCAGCCTGAAATTCGTCGGAAAAACGCTCTCCGACGACGGATTGCTGCGCATCTACACATGGAATGTGCCTACCGACAGCGGTTTCGTTTACAACGGATTTGTACAAACTTCCACTGGCGAATACACGCAATTTACGCAATCAGCCACCACATTCGCTACCAACGAACACGCAACTTTATCGGCCGAAAATTGGTACGGTGCGCTCTATTATCGGGCGATTGCCTACCGCCACAAGCGGCAAAAAGTCTATCTGCTGCTGGGTTGGCAAGGAGCGAATGCCGCCACGCAACGCAAGTTCATCGATGTGCTGTGGTTCGACAGCGATAACCGCCTACAACTCGGTCTGCCGATACTCGAAAACGACGAACAGACGCTCTGCCGGCGCATATTCGAATACGATGCCGACATCGCCATGTTTCTCGACTACGAGCCGCAAAAACGCCGCATTGCGTTCGACCACCTCTCGCCCATCAAGTATTTCGACGACGAAACGGTTACGCTCGGCCCCGATATGTCGGTCGATGCCTATGTGCGCCACTCCAAACAGTGGAAACTGCAACAAGATGTAAGAGCGAAAAACAAACGCAAATAGAGTGAGAAGTGATGCGGCGAAGCCGCAATTTCAAATTTCAAATTTCAAATTTCAGAATTTCAAATTGCTAGTAGCAAGATATGAGTAGCAAGTAGCAAGACAAAAGCCTTTCCCCCTTCGGGGGAAACGGGAAAGGGGGCTATAACTAGAAACCAGAAATTAGAAATAAGAAATAAGCCCAACGGACCAACACCAATGCGTTAAACTCATCAACTAATCAACCTATCAACCTAAAAAAATGCATAAATCTGGATTTGTAAATATCGTCGGCAATCCGAATGTCGGCAAATCGACGCTGATGAACGCACTCGTCGGCGAGCGCATCTCTATCATCACCTCGAAAGCGCAAACCACGCGCCACCGTATCATGGGCATCGTCAATGGCGACGACTTCCAGATAGTCTATTCCGACACGCCCGGCGTGCTGAAACCCAACTACAAATTGCAAGAGTCGATGCTCGAATTTTCGAACTCTGCGCTCACCGATGCCGATGTGCTGCTCTATGTTACCGATGTGCTCGATTCGGCCGAAAAGAACGCTTTTTTTCTCGAAAAAGTGCAAAAAATGCAGGAGAGCGTCAAAATCATTCTCGTCATCAACAAAATCGACCTGATTGACCAGCCGCGCTTGGAGGAGTTGGTCGATTTTTGGCACAAAGAGTTGCCGCAAGCCGAGATTTTTCCGCTGTCGGCCATGGCCAAATTCAACATCGAACCGCTGTTCAAACGCATCAAAGAGTTGCTGCCCGATTCGCCGCCATTTTTCGACAAAGACGCGCTCACCGACAAGCCCGAACGCTTTTTTGTGAACGAAATTATCCGCGAAAAAATACTGCTCAACTACGACAAAGAGATTCCCTACTCCGTCGAGGTGGCGGTCGAATCGTTCAAAGAGGACGACACGCTGCTGCGCATCAGTGCGGTCATTTTTTGCGAGCGCGATTCGCAAAAAGGGATTCTCATCGGGCGTGGCGGCAAGGCGTTGCGCAAGGTCGGCACCGAAGCACGCAAGGACATCGAAGCCTTTTTTGGCAAAAAAGTGTTCCTCGAACTCTTTGTGAAAGTGGAGCGCGACTGGCGCAACCGCGAACAAAAACTGCGCGGTTTTGGCTACCAACTCGAGCATAAGGGGACTTCTATAAATTATTACGAGAAGTGAGGAATTTTTGAATAAAGAATAAGGAATAAAGACAAAAGACTTTTTTAATTATCCAATTATCTAATTTTCAATAACTTAATTAAAATTTTGGCGGCGTTTCGGAACGCGAAACGGCATTGGGCGGCGAGTGTCAAAAATCAGG
>CAVBBP010000022.1:0-40325 GCA_963593685.1 Segatella copri | reverse complement strand
ATCGTCAAAGTTGGCGACAAGGCGCAGAAAGTGGTGGTTAGTCGCAAGTAGCAAGTAGCAAGTCGCAAGAATTGTAGGGACGCACCGCGTGCGTCCGAAATAGTCAAACAATCAACGAATTGTAGAGCCGTTACACTGTGGCGGCTCTATTTATTGATAGATTTACAATTTGACGGATTTATTCGATTCAACGCCTCAACAAATCTCCAAATCCACAACCAAAAATCGTATCTCCGTGCAACAAAAAATGCTATCTTTGCGCCCGTTACCAATACAACTGCACAACAAAACCGAATTTTCTCATGGACAACCGACAATGGAAGGTACTCGAAAGCGAATATCTGTTTAAGCGGCCGTGGCTCACAGTGCGCCGCGACAAGGTGCTTCTGCCGACAGGCGCAATAAATCCCGAATTTTACATACTCGAATATCCTATGTGGGTCAATGTGATTGCCCTCACCCGCGAGGGGCAGTTTGTGCTGGTGCGCCAATATCGCCACGGATTGGGCGAAACGCACTACGAATTGTGCGCTGGCGTGGTCGAACAGGGCGAAGAACCGCTGGCGGCGGCCAAACGCGAACTGCTCGAGGAGACTGGTTTCGGCGGCGGCAAGTGGCACTTGCTGATGTCCATTTCGCCCAATGCCAGCACGGTGAACAATCTGTCGTACTGTTTCGTGGCTACCGATGTGGAACGCCTTTCGACCGAGCAACATCTCGATGCTACCGAAGACCTCACCGTGCATCTGTTCGATGAGGCCGAAGTGCGCCAAATGCTCGCCAACAACGAAATACGCCAAGCACTGATGGCAGCGCCGCTTTGGCGTTATTTCTGCGAAAAAAATGCGAACAAAACCGCTCCCGCAAAATAGAATTAAATCAGATTTCAGAGTCTCAAATTTCAAATTTCAAATTCAACAATTAGAAACAAAAATTGCGGCAGCAATTTTGAGAATTTTTTCGACAAGCGAGCGCAGTGCCAAACTCGTTTGAGCAATGCCGAGCGGAGAAAAAATCTTTGCGAAGCAAAAAACAATTAGAAACCAGAAACCAGAAACTAGAAATCAGAAATTACCTTCTCACTTCCGCACGAAAGCACAATGACCCTCGGACTTACACACAGCAGCGCACTTGTGGTGGCGCACGAACATTTGGCCTCTACGCTCGGTAGCGGCGATTTGGAGGTTTTGGCTACGCCAGCGTTGGTCGCTTTGGCCGAAAATGCCGCTATGTTGGCGGTGAAAGACCATTTGCCCACTGGCGCAACTACGGTCGGCAGCCACATCGAACTGGCACACACCAAGCCAAGCGCACTCGGTGCAACGGTAGTCGCCACAGCCACACTGACCGAAATCGATGGGCGCAAACTCACATTTGCTATCGAAGCAACCGACGGCGAAAACACAATCGGCAGCGGCGTTCATGTGCGCTTTGTGGTTGATAGAGAGCGATTTATGGCCAAACTGAAATAGTGTCAGTTTTTCTTCTCTTTTTTCGGAAACCAGCCTTTTTTCACGCGTTTGCGCTGCTCAAAAAGTTCGCCGATGCTCCAAAAACAGGAGAAAGCGAACACGCCGAAGATGGTCGAAACCACCGTCGAGGCGCAGAGCAGCGATGCCACCACGCCACCAAGTCCAGCCACAAGAAAAAGCGGCCAACAGCGCACGCCCCAGTGATATTCGGCTTTGACAACGATGGGGTGAAACACACCAATAATCAAAAATGTGGCAACGCCCACCAAAAGACCGTCGAAATATAGGTTCATACTGAAAAGTCGTTTTTTTTTGCTGCACAAAGGTACGACAATAAATCCGAAAATCGGACTTTTGCACAATTTTTAACATTCAACTGCCAAAATGTCAGCCACAGCGTTTTGGCACTCTCTTTGATTCTATTAGTCGCAAGATATGAGTAGCAAGTAGCAAGAAGAGTTAGGAATTAGGAATTAGGAGTGAGGAATTTTAGTGAGAAGTGAGAAGTGAGTAGTGTTTTTAATTACCCAATTATCTAATTTCCAATTATTTAATTAGAAAAAAATGGCGGCTTTTTTGATACCGAACAATTCATAATTCTAAATTCAAAATTCTTAATTAGACGCACGGCTTTTCCCCCTGTCGGGGGAAACGGGAAAGGGGGCTACAACCAAGACAATAAATAATAAAAAATGAATAATGAACAATAATTGGCGGCGTTTGGGGCTACCGATAACTCTTGAAACCAGAAACCAGAAACTAGAAACTAGAAATCTAGAAACAAAAACAAAACAATATGAAAGGTAACATTGGAGTAACGACGGATAACATTTTTCCCGTCATCAAGAAATTTTTGTACAGCGACCACGAGATTTTTTTGCGCGAAGTGGTGTCGAACGCTGTCGATGCAACGCAAAAACTGAAAACACTGGCGTCGGTGGGCGAGTACAAAGGCGAACTCGGCGACCTGAAAGTGTCGGTGAGCATCGACCCGAAGAAAAAGACGCTTACGGTGAGCGACTGCGGCATTGGTATGACTGCCGACGAAATCGACAAATACATCAACCAAATCGCTTTTTCGGGCGCAACGGAATTTCTCGACAAGTACAAAAACGACGCCAACGCCATCATCGGCCACTTCGGACTGGGCTTTTACTCGGCGTTTATGGTGTCTGAAAAGGTCGAAATTTTTACCAAATCGTACAAAGACGAACCCGCACAGCATTGGAGTTGCGACGGCTCGCCCGAATACACGCTCGAAACCTGCGACAAAGCCGAACGCGGCACCGACATTGTGCTGCACATCGACGACGACGACAAGGAGTTTCTCGAAGAGGCACGCATCAACACGCTGCTGACAAAATACTGCAAATTCCTGCCTGTGCCAATCGCTTTCGGCAAGAAAAAGGAGTGGAAAGAGGGCAAAGAGGTAGAAACGGCCGACGACAACATCATCAACGATACCGAGCCAGCGTGGACCAAGAAACCCGCCGACCTGAAGGAGGAGGACTACGCCAAATTCTACCGCGAACTCTATCCCTACGCCGAAGAACCGCTCTTTCACATTCACCTGAATGTGGACTATCCGTTCAATCTCACGGGCATTCTCTATTTCCCGCGCATCAAAAACAACATCGATTTGCAGCGCAACAAAATTCAACTTTACTGCAATCAGGTGTTTGTTACCGATTCGGTCGAAGGCATTGTGCCCGATTTTCTCACGCTGCTGCACGGCGTTATTGATTCGCCCGACATTCCGCTGAATGTGAGCCGTTCGTACTTGCAAAGCGACCAAAATGTGAAGAAAATTTCGGTGCATATCACCAAAAAAGTGGCGGATCGCTTGCAGGAAATTTTCAAAAACGACCGCACACAATTCGAAGAAAAGTGGGACGCACTGCGCATTTTCATCGTTTATGGTATGCTCACCGACGAGAAATTTTACGACCGAGCCAAAGATTTTGCGCTGCTCAAAAATGTCGATGGCAAACTCTTCACTTTCGACGAATACAAAACGCTTATCGCTGCAAATCAGACCGATAAGGACGGCACGCTCATCTATCTCTATGCCAACAATGCCGACGAACAGCACACCTACATCGAGGCGGCGAAGGCTAAAGGCTACGATGTGCTGCTGATGGACGGCCAACTCGATGCGCATTGGCTCAGCCAGTTGGAACAGAAAAACGAAAAATCGCGCTTCGTGCGGGTCGATAGCGATGTCATCGAAAAACTGATTGCCAAAGCCGACACCGCCAAGGTGGAACTGACCGACGACCAACGCAACGCACTCACTGCCGTCTTCCAGTCGCAACTGCCAACGCTCGACAAAACCGAATTTTTGGTTACGCTCGAAAATCTGGGAGCCGATGCGCAGCCAATCATCATCACGCAAAACGAGTGGATGCGCCGCATGAAAGAGATGGCGGCCACGGGCGGCAATCCGATGATGGGCTTCTACGGCGAAATGCCCAACAGTTACAATGTGGTGCTCAATGTGGCGCACCCGCTGGTCGATGCGCTACTGAAAGCCGAAGAGACCGATTGCGCCGACAAAGTTGCGCCGATTGCCCAAGAGATGGCAACACTCGACACCCGCAAAAATGCGCTGAAAGAGGCGCACAAAGGCAAAAAAGACGAGGAGATTCCGACGGCCGAAAAAGAGGAACTCGCCGACATCGACAAGCAGGTGGCTACTCTTGGCGACAAGAAAAAAGCCATTTATGCCGATTTTGCGGCGGCGCACAACCGCGTGAAACAACTCATTGACTTGGCGCTGCTCGCCAACAACATGCTGAAAGGCAAGGCTTTAGCCGATTTCGTGAAACGCAGCGTCGATTTGCTGAAATAGAAAACTTCGCCACGGCGAAAACACTAGAAACTGTCCATCGTTTTTTGCGGTGGGCAGTTTTTTTGTTTAGAACAAAGAGTAAAGAGTAAAGAGTAAAGACAAAGGACAGTTTTATTATTTGAAAATTTGAAAATTGGCGGCGTTTCGGAATGCGAACAATTCTTAATTTGGTAAGACCTTTCCCCCTATCAGGGGAAACGGGAAAGTGGGCTACTGCCAAGAATTAACAATGAAAAATGAACAATAAATAATAATTGCGGCCTTTCGGAATGCGACCACGGCATTGGGCGGCGAGTGCCAAAAATCAGATTTCGCACGCACAAAAAAAACGAGGTCGAAAATGCAAAACATTCTCAACCTCTGTGCGGTGGGCCCACTTGGACTTGAACCAAGGACCTGCGGGTTATGAGTCCGATGCTCTAACCGACTGAGCTATAGGCCCGATTCTTGGCGGAACGCATCCGCACCAAAAATCGCTGCAAAGGTACGCAATTTTTTGCAATCTGCAAAATAATTCGTAAATTTGTCCACCAAAAAAATCGTACCATGATTTCGACACTCATTTTCGACTTTGGCGGCGTGCTTATCGACCTCGATCGACAACGCTGCATCGAGGCGTTTCGCAGGCTCGGGCTGCACAATATCGACACGATGATCGACAACTATGTGCAGTCGGGCATTTTCAAACAACTCGAAAACGGCGACATCTCGGTGGCGCAGTTCCACGACGGCGTGCGCCAACTGACGGGCAAAGCCATTCCCGACGACGACATCGACCGCGCACTCAACGCCTTTCTCGTCGGCATTCCGCCCGAGCGGCTGCAACTGCTGCGCCAACTGCGCCCGCACTATCGCCTGTTGCTGCTCAGCAATACCAACGCCATTCATTTTCCGCACTCGGCCGAAAGTGCCATCAGCAACGACGGCAGTCGCCTCTCCGACTTTTTCGACCGCTGCTACCTCTCCTACGAGGTGCATCTGTCGAAACCAGACCCCGAATTTTTCCGCTATCTGCTCGAAAAAGAACATCTTGCGCCCGAAGAGTGCCTCTTTTTAGACGATGGCGCAAAAAATATCGAAACGGCTAAATCGCTCGGAATCAACACAATATTGGTGCCAGAGCGTGCCGATTTATACGAAATTTTGAAAAAATATCTCTAAAAATTTGTAAGATTCGTTTATTGTTTGTAATTTTGCAGTCGATAAAGATTTTCAATAATTGAAAATATGATGAACCAGAAATTTGTAAATGCCGAAAAGTATCTCGCTGCCTATGGCATTGCGCCCACATTGCAGCGCATAGCGGTCATCGACGACCTTTATCACCACCGCACACACGCCACTGTCGATGAGATTTTGGGGCGTTTGAGCCAAAAATATCCGAAATTTACGCAACGCACAGTTTACAATGCGCTGAATCTGTTTGTCGAAAAAGGGCTGATTTCGGAATTGACAATCGACGGTGTGAGCGCGCACTACGATTTCGATGTGCAGTTTCACGGCCATTTTCGTTGCACGCATTGCGGCCGCATTTTCGATTTCAAAATGCGCCAACCCAGAGCTGCTGCGCAGTCGTGCGGTAGGGTGGAAGCAGCGCAGTACTACGCCTATGGCATTTGCAGCGATTGTATCAAAAAGGAGAAAAATTAGAATGCAAAATTATTAACCTGAATTTTTATTAACCTAAAAACAAAACGAAGACTTATGAAAAAGTTTATTTGCCCAGTTTGTGGCTATGTACACGAAGGCGACGAAGCACCAGAGCGTTGCCCACAATGCAAACAGTTGGTCGAGTGGAAAGTGCTCGACGAGTCGGCTGCGCTGAATTTTGTTACCGAACATGTGATTGGCATTGCCAAAGACACCGACGAACAGATGCGTGCCGATTTGAATGCGCACTTTATGGGCGAGGCCACCGAAGTGGGAATGTATCTGGCTATGTCGCGCCAAGCCGACCGCGAGGGCTATCCCGAAGTGGCGGAGGCGTTCAAACGCTATGCGTGGGAAGAGGCCGAACATTGCGCCAAATTTGCCGAACTGCTCGGCGAAATGGTGTGGGACACCAAAACCAATCTCGAAAAACGCATGAATGCCGAATCGGGCGCTTGCGAAGACAAGATGCGCATTGCTGCGCGCGCCAAATCGCTCGACCTCGATGCCATACACGACACAGTGCACGAGATGGCAAAAGACGAAGCACGCCACGGCAAAGGCTTCGAAGGACTCTACAACCGCTATTTCAAAAAATGAAAATAGTGCGCCAAAAGCAAGCCGCATCCGCTCGGGTGCGGCTTTTTTTGTTTGTCGCCGCTTTTTTGTACTTTTGCACAAAAATAATGTGCCGTTTTTTGCGTTATAATTAAAGTGTGAAAAGTGTATAAAGTGTATAAAGTGAAAAGTTTGTAAAGTAGAAAGTAGGGACGCACCGAGTGCGTCCGTTTCTTGTGCTTCGCACTGTTTCTAAATTTCTAATAGTTTAACTTGAAATTTGAAACTTCCTACATTGTCCATTATCAATTAAGTGAATCGTCGTCTGACATATTTGTTGCTTTTTTGCTTGCTTTTGGCGGCGTTGGGCTGTTCTACCAAAAAAAATACGGCGGCTACGCGTTCGTATCACTACACCACGGCCAAATACAACATCAATTTCAATGCGCTGCAAAACTATAACAAGGGCATCGAGCAGATGCAAAAATCGATGATCGACGACTATTCGCGCTTGCTGCCGATGTACCCGATTTCGGTGCATACCAACGGTCAGGCGGTGGCTGGCACGATGGATGTGGTGATAGAAAAATGCCGCAAAACTATCAAGCAGCACAGCATCACCAAAAAGCCGAAAAAGAATCCAAAAAAGGCGAAAGACCCTGATTATCAGCATTGGTACAATCAAGCGGAGTTCAATTCGCAGGTGGTGAAAGCGTGGTTGTTGCTGGGCAAGGCCGAGTTTTCGAAAGCCGATTTTATCGGTTCGGTTGGCACATTTACCTACATTGCGCGGCACTATGCGGCGGAGCCGGCGGTCGTTACCGAAGCCCGCATTTGGATGGCGCGCGCCTACGCCGAAATGCAGTGGTACTACGAGGCCGAAGAGATGCTCGGCAAGATAAACGAAAACGATGTGCCGCGCGACCTGAACGGCATTTTTGCCGCCGTGAAAGCCGATTTGTTGCTGAAAGAGCACCAAAACAACGAGGCGGTGCCGTTCTTGAAAATTGCCCTCGAAAAAGAGAAAGACAAATATCAGCAACTGCGGTTCAGTTATATTTTGGGGCAACTAGCGTTGGCGCAAGGCGATTTGCCCACGGCCAACAACTATTTTCGCACGGTGGCGAAACATGCGCCCAACTACACAATGGAGTTCAACGCGCGTATGCAGATGCTCACCTCCGAAACCGAAAATCTGCCGAAAGCCATAAAAGCACTCGAAAAAATGGCGAAAAGTCCGAACAACAAGGACTATTTAGACCAAATTTATTACGCTATCGGAAATATCTATCTGTCTGATAATCAGAAAGAACTGGCTATCGAAGCCTACCAAAAAGCCGTCGAAGAAAGCACGCGCAACGGCATCGACAAAGCCACCGTGCTGGTCAAACTTGGCGACCTCTACTACGACGACCGCCAGTACATTGCGGCGCACCCCTGTTTCGAGGAGGCGGCGACCATCATCAGCAGCACGCACGACGACTACGACCGTGTGAGCCGCCTATCGGAAACGCTCGGCGGATTGGCACAAAACTACAACACGGTGGTTTTGCAGGACAGCCTGCAGATGTTGTCGCAACTCTCGCCCGAAGAGCAACGCGCCATTGTCGATAAGTTGATAGAGCAGGTGATAGCGGAAGAAGAGGAGGCGCGCCAGCGTGCCGAGAACGAAGCCGCCATGGCCGCCGCTGCCTCCGACGACGATTCGTTTGGCGGCATGGCTGCGGCAATGGGCAACACCTCGGGCGAATGGTATTTCTACAATCAGCAGTTGATTGCGAGCGGTCGCGCACAGTTCCAGCGGCGTTGGGGCAAACGCAAATTGGAGGACAACTGGCGACGACTCAACAAATCGGCGCAGTTTGCCGAGATAGCCGACGACGAACCCACCGACGACGAGTTACTGCCCGACAGCGTGCGCCAGCAGTCGCCCGTGGACGACAACAAAAATCCAGAGTTCTACCTGTCGCAGATTCCGAAAACGCCCGAACAGATGGCGCAGTCGAATGCCGAAATAGCGGCGGCGTTGTTGGCTATGGCCGACATCTACAAAAATGGTTTGAACGACTACGAGACCGCCATCGAAACGCTGGTTGAATACGAACGCCGCTTTCCGCAGGGAGAAAATTTGCTCGATTGCTATTACGCTCAATATCAGGCTTTTGGACAGTTGCACAAAGAACCCGAACGCGAAGCAGTGCGCCAAAAAATCGTGGCGCAATTCCCCGAAAGCAAGCAGGCCATTGTGCTGTCGCAGCCCGATTATGCGGCGCAGGTGGCGCGTATGTACGCCATGCAAGATTCGCTCTATGCGGCGACTTATCACTGTTACAGCCAAAACAATTTCGCCTGCGTGTTGGCCAATTACGACCACATGGCGGCCGCCTATCCGCTCTCGATGTTGATGCCGAAATTTGCCTTTTTGCGAGCGTTAAGTTTGGGCAAAACGCGTCCCGCCAACGAGATGAAAACTGCGCTCGACGACCTTGTGGCGCGCTATCCGCAGAGCGATGTCGCCAGTATGGCCAAGGATATTTTGGCACTGATGTCGCAGGGCAAGGAGGCGCAGCAGGGTACGGTGGGCAATTTGGCGGCACTTCGCCAGCAGGAGTTGCAGCAGGAGGCCGAAGAACCGATTACCGAAAAGAGTTACACCGCCGACCACAAACTGCCGTTCTCCATCATGTTCGAACCTGCCGACGCACAGGCGGCAAACCGCACGCTGTTCGACTTGGCGGCCTACAATTTCTCGAAATTTCTTATCAAAGATTACGATTTAGCCCTGCGCGTCGTCGATGAACATCGGGTGGTGGTGCTTTCGGGGCTCGAAAACTACGACGAAGCCGCTTGGTATCTCGGTTTGGCCGACAAAGACGAGGCACTGCGCTCCGTGTTGAGTGGCTGCACGCTTGTTCTGCCCATTGCTGATGACAATTTGGCACTCATAAATCTGCTCGGATTCGAGGCGTACAAACAATTTTACGATGAAAAAATCCGATAGGACACTCACCTACGACGAACTGCTGTTCAAAGCGTCGGCCTACTGCGCTATGGCGGAACATTGCGCCGCCGAAGTGCGCGAAAAACTGCGCTTGTGGGGCGCTTCTGCCGCCGATGCCGACCGCATTGTCGCCTATCTTTCGGCCGAAAAATATCTGGACGAACTGCGCTACTGCGAGGCGTTTGTGCGCGACAAATTTCGGTTCAACCGCTGGGGGCGCATCAAAATCGAGGTGATGTTGCGCGCCAAAAATCTGCCCGACGACTGCATTGCGCAAGCGTTGGCACAAATTTCTGACGACGAGTACCTGCAAACGCTTTCCGACCTGATTCGTGCCAAAGAGCGCACGCTGAAAATCCGCGACTACCACGGCCGCCGTTTCAAACTCATACGGTTTGCACAAAGCCGTGGTTTCGAGTTGGTCGCCATTGCGCAGTGCCTTCCGTAGTTTACCGCACGACTATTTTCTCTGTTTTTGTTCCAATCTGCACAATGTAGATGCCGCTTGTGGCTGGCTGTTGATAGGCGGTGGCGTTGTGCGCTTCGCCAATTTTCTGCCCAAACAGATTGTAAACCGCAATGTCGGTCGGGGTGGCGCACTCGGCCACGATGGTCGTGCCGCGCACAAACAGGCTGCTGGCCGCTATTGCTGTGCCAATCGCCGTTTCGTCGGTATCGGTGCAGACATTGCTCACGGTGTAGCGGCTGCCGTTTTCTTGTTTCACAGCGATGTCGAGGCCGCGCACAGTGCCGTTGTGGCGGTTGCCTTCGGTGTCGGTAACATCGTACACCAAATTATACTTGCCGCTTTCGGTGCAACTGATTGACAATGAGCCACTTTGCAGATATGCATCTACGCAGTTGCCACGGCCGCAAACATGCCACAACGAGGAGTTTTTGTTGCCAGTAGCCAGTCCATTTGGCGTAGTGCTTTGCGCCGAATTGTAGTCGCCGATGAATGTTTTGCCATCGGCAGTGTAGATGTCGAATGTGGCGTATGCGCCCGTCCCTTCGATGACTTCGTCGCCATCTTGCGTGCCGAAACTGATGCCATCGGAGTAGATTTCGACCATAAAATTGTTGTAAGTCGAGTATGTTGTGCCGTAGTAGAAGGCGCGTCCTTGCGTGAAAGTGTACTCTTTGGTCAGGTCGGGCGTGTCATCGTCGTCGCTGCCTGTGCCATCGGTGGTGATGCGAATGGCGGTGAAGCAGAGTTGCCCTTTTTCACTGCTTTTGCTGCCGTAGTTGTTCGCTCCCACGGTAAAGGTAACCGATTGCGCGCTGCCGCTCCATGTGGCGGAATAGTCGGGGTCGTTGGCGACAGTGGCAGTGCCGCTTGTAACGGCCAGTTCGGGCAGCCGCTCCTTGCCCTGCGACGAAATCACAAACTCGATGGCGGTGATGTGTGGGTCGGTCGTTTCCACTTTGAGCGTCGCGCCGAACTGCACGCGCACATCGCCTGTGGCAGCGAAATAGCCCGATTTTGCACCGTAAGTGCCTTTGCTCGCCGTCAGCGTGATGCCTTTGTCCTCATCGCTCACAACGAATGTACTTTTCTGCTCATCGTCGGTGAAATAGTCCGACATTGTCAGTTTCACCGTGCGCGCCGAAACGCCCACCACAACGGTCAAAAACGCCACCAAAAGAGTCAATTTTTTCATGGTAAAAAGTTTTGCATAATTTTTGCTACAAAATTAGTAGATATTTGTGAAAAATAAAAATTTTAGTTAGAAGTTAGCAGTGAGAAGTGAGCAGTGATGCGGCGAAGCCGCAATTTCAAATTTCAAATTCCAAATTGTAGGGACGCACCGAGTGCGTCCGAGAAAAATGAATAATAATTGCGGCGTTTCGGCTACCGAAAACTTGAAACCTGAAACCTGAAACCTGAAACAGCGCGCAGCGCAACCAGAAACTTAGAAACAAAAATTGCGGCAGCAATTTTGAGAAACCAGAAATTAGAAATCAGAAATTAGAAACCGCGCGTAGCGCAATCTTCAAATCTTCAAATTTTCAAATCTTCAAATAATACAAATTATGAGAATCGCATTAGTGGCGCACGATGCGCGCAAACAGGAGTTGATTGAGTGGGTCAAGTTCAACAGCGAGGAGTTGTCGAAGCACGAACTTTTTGCCACGGGAACGACGGGCAAACTCATCTCCGAAATTACCGTTCCAACCGACGACGCCGATGGCGAGCCGTTGCACCTCAAAGTTACGCGCCTCTTGTCGGGACCGCTTGGCGGCGACCAGCAGATTGGTGCCATGATTGCCGAGCGCAAAATCGATTGCCTCATCTTTTTCTGCGACAATCTGATAACGCAAGGCCATCAGCAAGATGTGGGCGCATTGAGCCGACTGGCATCGCTCTACAACATTGCATTTGCCACCAATCGCACCACCGCCGACATGATTCTGACCAGTCCGCTCTGGAAAGACGGCGACTACCAACCGATTGTGCCAGAGTGCATCGAAAACTACAAAAATCGCAAATTGTAGCGTTGTGCGTGTGGCCGAAAAGTTGTACCTTTGCACAAATACATTTGCAAAAAATCTGACAAAAATGGAGAAACACATTTTCAATGCTGGTCCGTGCAAACTGCCACAGCCAGCCATCGAGGCGGCCATCGCTGCCATACGCGATTTTGACGGAACGGGCGTCGGGTTGCTCGAAATTTCGCATCGCACGCCGGGTTGGGAGCGTATTATGGCCGAAACGGAGCAACTCTGGCGCGAACTGCTGCACATTCCCGACGAATACGCAGTGCTGTTCCTTGGCGGCGGCGCATCGACGCAGTTTTTCACCGTTCCTGCCAATCTGCTTGGCAGAAAAGCCGCCTATTTGCAGACGGGCGTTTGGGCAAAAAAAGCCGCCAAAGAGGCAAAACACTACGGCGAAGTGGAGATTGTAGCGTCGTCGGAGGACAAAAATTACACCTACATTCCAAAAAATTATGTCGTTCCTGCCGATGCCGACTATTTTCACATCACAACGAATAACACCATCTACGGCACGGAGATAAAAACCGACCTCGACAGCCCTGTGCCGCTCGTGGCCGATATGAGTTCCGACATCATGAGCCGCCCTGTCGATGTAAAAAAATATGCACTGATTTACGGCGGTGCGCAGAAAAATGTTGGTCCTGCGGGCGTGGCGTTTGTCATTGTTCGCAAAGACCTGCTCGGCAAGGTGGAACGCTCGCTGCCGACGATGGTCGATTACCGCACGCACATCGGCGCAGAACCCAAAAACAACTCGATGTTCAATACGCCGCCAGTGTTCGCCATCTTTGTGATGCACGAAACGCTGAAATGGATAAAATCGTTGGGTGGCGTGGAGGCAATGCAACGCCGCAATGCCGAAAAAGCCGCGCTGCTCTACAACGAAATCGACCGCAACCGCCTGTTTGTTGGCACCGCCGTCGAAGAAGACCGTTCGCTGATGAATGTCTGCTTTGTGATGCAGCCCGAATACAAGGAACACGAAGCCGAATTTCTCGAGTTTGCCAAACAACGCGGCATGGTCGGCATCAAAGGCCACCGTTCGGTGGGCGGTTTCCGTGCAAGCCTCTACAACGCTTGCGAATTGAGCGATGTGCAGGCTTTGGTAGCGTGCATGCAGGAGTTTGAAAAATTGGTGCTGAAATAGACACCGCTGATAAAACAAAAAAAAGCGCAGGGCATTTGCCCTGCGCTTTTCGTTTGGCGGAGTTCCAACCTATTTTGCCAATTTGAGCAATGCGGTTGCTCCTTCGGGCGAAAGCACGATGACCTCCGACAGCGACTCGAATTGGTAGGGAATGTAGGTCAGCACTTGGCAGCGCGCAAACTGCTTGTCGGCCGACACCACCAAATCGATTTTGATGTTGCTCTCGCCGCGCGAAACCACTTTGGCGAGTGCCTCCCAATCTTGGTTTTCGATGTGGCGGATAGCCTCTTTTCCCGAACCGCTCAAAATGTAGATGACATGGCCGTGGAGCGCGCTTTTGTTGTGGCACAGTTGCCGACAGTTGTAGCCGAGATGCAGGCCGCCCCAAACCACAAAAACGATTGCGCCGCAACCCAACGCAAAAAATGTGGCGGTGTTGCTCTCGCACTTCAGCGCACGCATTGCCACAAACAGCGCCACGCCGACGATGACGAGCAGCGCACCGATGCAGATTGCTTTTACATTGATATTTTTCGATATGTTTTGTTCCTCGCCGCACAGTAATGCCGACGAAATTTTTGATTTTGCCATGATGATTTTCAGTTTTTGTTGTTAAATGGATTGGATATTTTTGCAGGCACTGTTGTAGCCGCAATGCCGACGGCGGAATTCTGTATCAACAAAATTCCACGCCACTTTGCCCGAAGGCAGTAGCGAAAAAGTCGGAAATTGGTGGTTGGCTAACGCAAAATGCGCCGTAGCGCAAAGATGTAGTGGCGCGCCATATCGGTGTCGGTGGCATCGCCGAGGCGTGCGGCAAAGAGTTGCCGCTGCTTTTTGAGATTTTCGACATGCGATTTTTCCAGCGCATGAATGTGTGGCATGGGCGTGTTCGACAGATGTGTGTTTATCTGTGTAACCAGCACATTGGGGGCGTTCACGCTGTGGCAGAGTATGGCGCAGCCGCTAGTGCCGCTCCATGCGCTCCATGCGCACGCCGGCGTGTCGGTTGGTGCGGTTATGTCGGGAAAATCATCGCCACGCGCACCAAGTCCGACGACCAGCAGCAGCCCAATGAACAGTAATGTGAACAGTTTTTTGCCCATAGTTTTTTGCTTTGCAAAAAATTTCAAATTTCAGATTTCACTGATTTTTGCTCCGCTCGGCATTGCTCAAACGAGTTCGGCACTGCTCTCGCTTGTCGCAAAAATTCAAATTTCAGATTGCGCTTCGCGCGGTTTCTTTTAGTTGATAAGTTGATCGGTTGATTAGTTGATAAGTTTAACGCATTGGTGGAGATTTCTGGTTTCTGGTTTCTAATTTCTAGTTGCGCAAAAGTCATCGTCTTTTGTCTTTAGTCTTTACTCTTTATTCTCAAAAAAATCACTTCTCACTAAAAAATTCCTCATTCCTCTATGCTCTATATTCTGTGTTCTTAAAATCTAATTTTTCAGCCAACGGTCGAGCCATGCGAAGAAGGTGCGTTGCCACAGAATGCCGTTTTGTGGTTTCAGTACCCAGTGGTTTTCGTCGGGGAAGATGAGCAGTTCGGCTGGCACGCCGCGCAGTTTGGCGGCATTGAACGCGCTCATGCCTTGCGAGGCGAGTATGCGGTAGTCTTTTTCGCCGTGAATGCAGAGAATTGGCGTGTCCCATTTATCGACAAAAAGGTGTGGCGATGTGGCAAAAGTGCGTTGTGCGGTGGCGTTGTTTTTGTCCCAATAGGCGCCGCCCATGTCCCAGTTGGCGAACCACATCTCTTCGGTTTCGAGGTATTGCTGTTGCAGGTTGAAAATGCCGTCGTGTGCGATGAACGCCTTGAAACGCTTGTTGTGATGTCCCGCCAGCCAATAGACCGAAAATCCGCCGAAACTTGCGCCCACGCAGCCCAAGTGGTCGGTATCGACAAACGGCTCTTTGCAAAATGTGTCGATGGCGGTGAGGTAGTCTTTCATGCACTGTCCTCCGTAGTCGCCGCTGATCTGCTCGAGCCACTCTTGGCCAAAGCCGTAGAGCCCACGCCGGTTTGGTGCAACAATGATATAGTCGTTGGCTGCCATTATTTGGAAATTCCAGCGGTAACTCCAAAACTGGCTCACAGGCGATTGTGGACCGCCTTCGCAGTAGAGTAGTGTGGGATATTTTTTCGAGGCATCGAAATGTGGCGGATAGATTATCCAGACGAGCATCTGCTTGTTGTCGGAAGTGGTCATCCAGCGCGGCTCCACGCGTCCCAACGCCATTTGGTCGAGCAGCGGCTTGTTTTCAAAGGTGATTTGTCGCTGTTCGCCAGTGGCGGGGTCGATGGCGTAGATGTCGTTGGGTGCGCTCATGCTGTGGCGCAATCCCACAAGTCCGTCGGGCGTGAGCGTTATCGATTCGTAGTCGTGTATGCCGTCGGTAATCTGCGCAAATTGGTGCGTAGCGATGCTAGTTTTGTAGATTTGCGTGGTGCCTTGTTGGCAACTGGTCAGGTAGATGTCTTCGCTGTTGTAGTCCCATACGAGCGTGGCGCAACTTTGGTCCCAATCGGCCGACAGGTCGGTGCGTTCGCCCGTTTCGAGATTCATCACAAACAGGCGATTTTTGTCCGATTCGTAGCCGTCGCGCGCCATGCTTTCCCATGCCAACCACTGCCCATCGGGCGAAAATTGCGGGTTGATGTCGTAGCCCATCATGCCTTCGGTGAGGTTGCGTGTTTCGCCGTTGGCGAGGTTGTACAGATAGATGTCCGAATTGGTCGAGATGGCATATTCCAAGCCCGATTTTTTGCGACAAGTGTAGGCTATCGCCGTTTCGTCGGGTATCCACGCCAACTGTTCCACGCCGCCAAACGGTTTCATCGGGCATTCGTAGGGCGTGCCATCGAGCAGATCGACGATGTTGCTTACACGCAGCGATTTGCCGTCGTTGATCAGGTCGCCAACAAATGGGTGCGGCGCAGTTTCGACCCACTCGTCCCAATGTTTGTACATCAAATCATCGACAATGCGACCAGTTGCCAGTGGCAAATCGGGATATTTGTCGGTCGTTGTCGGCACAGTTTTCACTTGCGCTATCAGAATAATTTTTGTGCGCGATGGCGAGAGCAGGTAGCCCTCAATCTCTTTGTCGAACCCTTCGAGGCAGAGTTCTTTTTCGTTCGACATTCCAGCGGTCAGATAGAGTTTTCCGCCCTTCAGGTAGGTCAGTTGCGCATTGCCCCACCAAGCGGGGTCACTGCCCACAAATTCGTCGTAGGTTTCGAGCGTGCCATCTTTCGGCGCAGCCAGTCGCACCCAAGTGGTCGAGCGGTTTTCGGCCACGCTGTAGTACGACACCGTGTAGGCGGTATTGCCCACTTCGATGTCGGGAACTACGCTGCCAATGCGCCCCATTGCCCAGAGCGCTTCGGGTGTCATGCGGTCGCTTTCGAGCGTCAAGTCGTTGCGCCCGATTGGGGTTGCGTCGTCGTTTTTGTCGCTTGTGTTGCACGCCGTCGTGCCAACCAATAGTGCCATCATTGCCAAAAATTTCAATTTCATAGTTCGATATTTTGTCAGTGTGCAAAGGTACGAAAATAGTTTGAAAGTTTATAAAGTTTGAAAGTGAGAAAGTGTGTAAAGTGTATAAAGTGGAAAGTGTGTAAAGTGTGTAAAGTGTGAAAGTAGGGACGCGGTATGCCACATCCGTTTTTGTGGATTTGCAGATTTGGTTATTTGGAGATTTGGTTTTTCAACCCCCTCCGCTTCGCTCGTCCCCCTATCTTTTCGCTTCGCTCCAAGCAGGGGGACAGAATCGGGTTGAGATTGGTTTTGTGCGTTTTTGTTACTTTGCTTACTTTCTGTTTTCCGATTCTCTCCCCCTGCTGCGCCAGCAGATAGGGGGAGTACCCACGCCAGAGGGGGAAGGGGTTTTTGTTTCAATTAAAAATTTAGAATTAAAAATTAGGCAGCACTGTTGGGCGCATAATTCTTAATTCAAAATTCTTAATAAAAAAAACTGCCGCCTCTGACGAAAGCCAAAGGCGGCAGTTTTTGTTGGAGGTACCTAGCAGAATCGAACTGCTGTATGCGGTTTTGCAGACCGGTGCCTAACCACTCGGCCAAGGTACCCTTGTTTTGCGGTGCAAAGGTAGGCCTTTTTTTTGAAAGGACAAAATGTTTTGCCGAAAAATGCAAAAAATGGCCATAAAAGTTGCCGCATGCGAAAAAACGCCGTTGGCTGGCGGCTGTTACAAAACAAATTTCTACCTTTGCAAATTAAATCTAATTGAACAAAGAATGTCGTTTTATACCAAGGAGAAATTGGAGTTTCTGACCGTTGCTGTCGAGACTTGCAAATACCTCGAAGGGCTGCAGCACGAACCGAAGGCCGATTTTGTATCGAAAATGAGCAAACTGCTGCCGCTGCTCTATCTGAAGGCGATGATGGTGCCGCCTACTGCCCTGCCCGACGACGAAGTGGAGCGTTTTGTAACCGAATGCGACTACGAACAGATGCGCACGCGCCTGTCGGAATTGCTCGGCGAGAGCGACGACTACCTCGACTCGTTCGATGCCGATATGGCGTTGAGCGAAACGACGCTCTATGCCACTATTTCGGAGGATTTGTCGGATATGTACCAGTCGCTCAAGGACTTTGTGTGCTGCTGTGCGGCTGGCAACGACGAGCAGTCGGAGGCGGCTCTAGCAGTCTGCATCGACGATTTCAGAAACCATTGGGGCGGGCGGCTACTCGGTGCGTTGCGTGCGTTGCATGTGGCGGCCGTTGCTCCCAACGATACAACAGACGAATAGGTGCAACACTATCAGGCAAACATAGAGAAAGAGCGTGTGGCGGCGATGTCGTGCGTGAAACCTTCGGGACGAATTGTGGTGGTGAAGTCGCGCCGTGAAGCCGATTTTGCCGTGTCGCAACTGCTGCGCGAGCCAGTTATCGGGTTCGACACCGAAACGCGGCCAAACTTTGTGGCGCATGTCGAGCAGCACACCGTTGCGCTTTTGCAGTTGGCCAGCGCCACCACTTGTTACCTCTTTCGTCTGCAATTTATTGGCGAACATCAGGGTTTGAAAGCGTTGCTCGAATCGCCCGATGTGCTGAAAGTGGGGCTTTCGATACAGAACGATTTTCACGCTTTGCAAAAGTGGATGGCGCTGAAGCCGCAGAATTTCGTCGAACTGCAAAATTTTGTAACGCGATTTGGCATCGAGGACAAAGGTTTGCAAAAAATCTACGCCATCATTTTTGGCAAGCGTATTTCGAAAGCGCAGCAGTTGTCGAACTGGGAGGCCTCCATTCTGTCGCCGCAACAGAAGGCTTACGCCGCCATCGATGCGTGGGCGTGCCGCGACATCTATTTGGAACTCAACAAACCGTAATTTTTTATGGTAACAATCACTTTGAAACCGCACAAAGAGGAGAGCCTTTTGCGCTTCCACCCATGGGTATTTTCGGGCGCAATCGCGCATGCCGACGGTCGCGCCAACGAGGGCGATGTGGTACGCGTGGTCAATCGCGAGGGGCGTTTTTTGGCCGTTGGGCATTATCAAAACAGCAGCATTGCCGTGCGCATTTTGTCGTTTGCCGACTGCCCGATAGACGAGGCGTTTTACCGTGAGCGCATTCGTGCCGCGTATGCCGTGCGCAAGGCATTGGGACTGGTCGGTGCGCCCAACAGCGACACCTATCGGCTGGTGCATGGCGAAGGCGACAATCTGTCGGGTTTGGTGGTCGATATTTACGGCGATACCGCTGTGGTTCAGGCACATTCGGTGGGCATGCACAATGTGCGTGAATGGCTGGCGCGACTGCTTGTCGAAGAGGTCGAAGGTCTGCACAATGTCTATTACAAATCGGAAGGGACGCTGCCCTACAAAGCGCCCGTTGTGGCGGAAGACGGCTATCTGATTGGCACAGCCAGCGACTGCATTGCCACCGAAAATGGGTTGAAATTTCAAGTCGATTGGTTGCGTGGACAGAAGACAGGCTTTTTTGTCGATCAGCGCGAAAATAGGGCGTTGCTCGAGCGTTATGCCGCTGGGCGCAGCGTGCTGAATATGTTTTGCTACACAGGCGGATTTTCGTTCTACGCCCTGCGTGGCGGCGCACGACTGGTGCATTCGGTCGATAGTTCGGCCAAGGCGATAGAACTCACGCGGCGCAATGTGGCGCTGAATTTCGGCGACGATGCGCGGCACGAAGCGTTTGCCGACGATGCGTTCAAATTTTTGGAAACCGCCGACGGCAAGTACGACCTGATAATTCTCGACCCGCCAGCCTTTGCCAAGCACCAAAAAACGCTGCGCAATGCGCTGCACGGTTATCAAAAACTGAACGCCAAAGCGTTCGA
The DNA here is from genome assembly GCA_963593685.1 of Segatella copri. Taxonomy (GTDB): domain Bacteria; phylum Bacteroidota; class Bacteroidia; order Bacteroidales; family Paludibacteraceae; genus W0P28-013. Next base: position 20,816 of record CAVBBP010000022.1, on the reverse strand, counting down.
AGCCATTCGTTCGGGCGGTATTTTATTCACCTTCTCCTGCTCGCAAGCGGTGAGCAAAGAGCAGTTCCGTTTGGCGGTGTTCAGCGCAGCGGCGCAAAGCGGTCGCAATGTACGCATTCTGCACCAACTAACGCAGCCCGCCGACCACCCCGTGAACATCTACCACCCCGAAGGCGAATACCTGAAAGGACTCGTGCTTTATGTGGAGTGAGAAGTGAGGAGTGATTTTTTGAGTTAGGAATTAGGAGTGAGGAGTTAGGAGTTAGGTATTTTTAGTGCGAAAGTAGGGACGCACCGAGTGCGTCCGAACGCTTCAACAATTCAAAAGTTCAACGCTTCAACAGAAAAAATCGACCAATCAACCGATCAACCCAACCAGAAACTAGAAACATAGAAACTTAGAAACAAAAATTGCGATAGCAATTTTGAGAAACCAGAAATTAGAAACCGTTCCGCCTCGTATGAAAATTCCTTTTGCAAAAATGCACGGCATCGGCAACGACTACATCTATGTCGATTGCTTGGCGCGTACGCTCGAAAATCCTGAACAGTTGGCGCGCCTTTGGAGCGATCGTCACAAGGGCATCGGCTCCGATGGTTTGGTGCTGATTTTGTCCTCGGCGACCTGCGATTTTCGTATGCGTATGTTCAATGCCGACGGTTCTGAAGCCGAAATGTGCGGCAATGCGGCGCGTTGCATTGGCAAGTATGTGTACGATTTTGGCTTGACAGACAAGACTCAACTCACGCTCGAAACGAAAGCGGGCGTGCGCACGCTCACACTTTTTGTTGAAAACGGCCGAGTAGAGCGCGTTACGGTCGATATGGGCGAGCCGATTTTGGAGGCGGCGCGCATTCCTGTCGATCTGCCGCAGCAGCGCATTGTCGATACGCAGGTTTTCATTGCCGACGATGTGTACGACATCACTTGCGTGTCGATGGGCAATCCGCACACGGTCATTTTCAGTGCCGACATTGCTAATCTCGATTTGGCGCGGCGCGGCGCAGCCATCGAATACAGCGAACTTTTTCCACAGCGCACCAATGTGGAGTTTGTGCAGGTTATCGACCAGTCGCACCTGCGTATGCGTGTGTGGGAACGCGGTGCTGGCGAGACAATGGCCTGTGGCACAGGCGCTTGCGCAGCCGTTGTGGCAGCCGTGCAGAACCGCAAAACAGGGCGCGAAGTGGTGGTGTCGCTGCTTGGCGGCGACCTGCAAGTGGCGTGGCACGACGACAACCATGTCTATCTCACTGGTACGGCCACACTCGTTTTCGAAGGAGAAATAGAACTTTTTAGTTAGAAGTGAGAAGTTAGAAGTTAGAAGTGAGAAGTGATGTGGCAAGCCGCAATGACAAAATTTCAAATTTCAAATTTCAAATTGTCGGTAACAGAAACGCCTTAATCTTCAAATCTTCAAATTTTCAAATTTTCAAATAATCAGAAACTAGAAATTAGAAACAAAAATTGCGACAGCAATTTTGAGAAACTAGAAACCCAAAATTTAATTGATATGAAACCTGACAACGCCATTTTCGACATCATCGAACGCGAGTGCGAACGCCAACTGAAGGGCATCGAACTGATTGCGTCCGAAAATTTTGTGAGCGACCAAGTGCTGCGTGCCATGGGCTCCGTTCTCACCAACAAGTACGCCGAGGGCTATCCCGGTCGCCGCTACTATGGCGGCTGCGAGGTGGTCGATGAGGCGGAACAACTTGCTATCGACCGCTTGAAGCAACTTTTTGGCGCGGCGTGGGCCAATGTGCAGCCGCATTCGGGCGCGCAAGCCAATATGGCTGTTTTCATGGCGTGCCTCAACCACGGCGACAAGTTTCTCGGGCTGAATCTTGCGCACGGCGGACATCTGTCGCACGGCTCGCCTGTCAATTTTTCGGGATTGATGTTCCACGCACTCGAATACAATGTGAAAGAGTCGGACGGTCGCGTCGACTACGATCAGTTAGAGCGTGTGGCACGCACCGAACGCCCGAAACTGATTATCGCTGGAGCATCGGCCTACAGTCGCGACTGGGATTACGCGCGCATTCGTCGTGTGGCCGACGAAATCGGCGCAATTTTCATGGTCGATATGGCGCACCCTGCTGGACTTATTGCCGCTGGATTGCTCGAAAATCCTGTGAAATACGCACATATCGTAACTTCCACAACGCACAAAACGCTGCGTGGTCCGCGTGGCGGTGTCATCATGATGGGCGAAGATTTTCCGAATCCGTGGGGCAAAACCACGCCCAAAGGCGAGGTAAAAATGATGTCGGCACTGCTCGATTCTGCCGTTTTCCCCGGCGTGCAAGGCGGTCCGCTGGAGCATGTCATCGCAGCCAAGGCGGTGGCTTTCGGCGAGGCGTTGCAGCCCGAGTTCAAGACTTACCAACAGCAGGTGCAGCGCAATGCCGCCGCAATGGCGCAGGCGTTTATCGACCGCGGTTACAAAATCATTTCGGGCGGTACCGACAACCACTCGATGCTGGTCGATTTGCGCACAAAATTTCCCGAATTGACGGGAAAAATGGCCGAAAAAGCCTTGGTCGCCGCCGACATCACCACAAACAAAAACATGGTGCCGTTCGACACGCGCTCGCCGTTCCAAACCTCGGGACTGCGTTTTGGCACGCCCGCCATCACCACGCGCGGCCTGAAAGAGGACGAAATGCCGCTGATAGTCGCGCTCATCGACCGTGTGCTCTGCGCCCCCGACGACGAACACACACGCACCGCCGTCCGCACCGAAGTAAACGCCCTCATGGCCGATCGACCGCTATTCGCTTGGTAATTTAGGGATTGTAGGGAGGCGTTGAGTGCGTCCATAAAGTTTATAGGTGAGAGGTTATCGTTTATAGACTAAGACAAAAGCCTTTCCCCCTATCGGGGGAAACGGGAAAGGGGGCTATGACCAAGAAAATAAATAATTAATAATTAACAATGAATAATGAATAATAAATAATAAATAATAATCGTAGTTTTTTGGCTACCGAAACTAGAAACCAAAAATAGAAATTCAACGCTTCCCCAAATCCCAAAATCCCCCAAAAATCACAATCAGCCCGAAGAAGGCTTTTTTTTGTGGAGAGATTGTATTGAAAATCAGCGTTTTGTAAATTTTCCTTACATTTTTGTAAGGATTTTTTGGTTTTATCAAAATTATTGCGCTACCTTTGCAGCGCAATTTTTGATTTTTTTAAGACAATGAAAAAATCGTTTTACATAGGTCTGTTGCCGCTCTTGGTGGCGTGCAATTTTATTGGCAAAAAAGAGAGTTTCGAGAAGCAGCCAATAAAAGTCAAAACGCTGATTATCAGCGAACAAACACACGCCTACGCACACACTTATGTTGGCAAAATAGAAGAGTTTTCGAGCGTTCAACTCGGGGCGCAGAGTGCTGGGCAGGTGCTGTCGGTGTCGGTAAAAGTGGGCGACCGTGTGCGTGCTGGTCAGGAGTTGCTGCGCATAGACGACACGCAAGCCCGCAACGCCCTGCAAGCCGCCAATGCTTCGTTGAAACAGGCGCAGGACGGCTACAATCGCGCGCAACAGGTGTATGCCGAAGGTGGCGTAACAGAGCAGAAAATGGTGGAACTCGGCAGTCAGTTGGAGCAGGCACGCTCGATGGTGTCGATGTCGCGTAAGTCGCTGAACGACTGTGTGTTGCGTGCGCCAGCCGATGGCATTATCGGTGAGTGCAAAGTAAAAGCAGGACAAACCATTGCCCCAGCCATTCCTCTGATTAAACTACTAAATATGGACGGCTACAATGTCGTTTTCGATGTGGCAGAGGCCGATATTGCGGCTATTCGCACTGGCGATAGTGGCATCGTGCAAGTGGCGGCCATCGGCAGCGACACACTGCCCATTCGTGTGGTAGAAAAGAGCCTATTGGCAAACGCCATCGCCCACACCTACACTGTGAAAGCCGTCGTACTCGGCACGCAGCGCAAAGACCTTTTGCCTGGCATGGTGAGCAAAGTGTGGCTGCAATCGCAGAGTGTATCGGGCTATTTTGTGCCTTCGGAATGCGTGCAGACATTGCCTTCGGGCAGGAGCGTTTGGGTGGTGCAAGACACTGTGGCTCAACGCCGTAGCATAGAAATCGGCGAATATGTCGCCAATGGCGTAATCGTTACAAATGGTCTGCAAGTGGGCGACAAAGTGATTAGCGAAGGTTTTCAGAAAATGTATAGTGGGGCGAAAGTGGTTGACTAGTTGATTAGTTGATTGGTTGATTAGTTGATTGGTTGATTGGTTGATTGGTTGATTAGTTGATTGGTTGATGAGTTATCTAACCCCTCCGCTTCGCTCGTCCCCTTGCAAAGGGGACAGGTTCGCATTCCGAAACGCCGCAATTTTCAAATCTTCAAATCTTCAAATCTTCAAATAATTAAGTAATTGGGAATTAAGTAATTAAAATCGCCACAAAAAGATGAAAAAGCGAAATCATATAGAGGGAGCAATGCGCAATCACAATCTTGTGTTTCTGATTGTGCTGGTGCTTACGGCAGTTGGCATTTACTCGCTGCCAAAAATGAACAAGGACGAATTTCCGCAATTCACCATTCGACAAGGCGTGGTGGCAGCTATCTATCCCGGAGCGACGGCGCAAGAGGTGGAGCAGCAGGTAACCATTCCTCTCGAGGATTTTCTGAACAGTTATGTGGAGGTGGACAAGGCGAACACCTATTCCAACACCGAAGACGGCATTGTGTATGTGTATGTGTCGCTGCGCAACTCCGTGGAGTCGGCTCCCGATGCGTGGACGAGTATCCGTGCGGGTTTGGATTTATTCAAAAAGACAAGTCTGCCGACTGGCGTGCTGCAAGTGGTGGTGGTCGATGATTTTGGCAACACATCGTCGATGCTCTTGGCGGTGGAGAGCGACGAACGCAGCCCGCGCGAGTTGGAGTCCTACGCTCGAGAACTCTGTTCGCAACTGCGCACTATTCCCGAAATGGGGAAACTGAAAATACTCGGTGCACAACACGAAGAAATAGCCGTAACCATCGATGCAGCACGACTTTCCGCCTACGGAATCGACCAAAAAGCCCTGCAACTGTCGCTTATGCTGCAAGGTTTTCGCACCCTCGGTGGCAACTTGCAAGGCACACAAAATCTGCAAGTTACGATTCCATACTCCAGCGAGCGCGAAATTGCCGAGCAAATTGTGTGGTACGACCCTGTAACCGACGCAACCATTCGCCTCAAAGACATTGCCACGATTGAACGCCGCTACCCCGATGCCGATAAATTTGTGGAGTACTACACAGGCGATGCCGATGCGGCGATTGCCCCCGACCGCTCGTGCCTCATTCTCAACATGGAGATGGTGCCGGGCAACAACATTGTCGCTTTTGGCAACAAGGTGGAGCAAGAACTTGAGCGTGCCCGCCAGCAACTGCCGCCCGATGTGCATTTCCACCGCATTACCGACCAACCCAAGGTGGTGGACGACTCGGTGCGCTCATTTATGCACGACATTGTCCTTTCGATTATCGTGGTGATAGCCGTCATGCTGATTCTTTTTCCGCTGCGCACGGCGTTGGTGGCCAGCACAGGAGTGCCAGTCTGCACCGCCATCGCCATTGGGCTGATGTACCTCACAGGCATCGAACTCAACACCGTAACGCTTGCTGCGCTGATTGTCGTTTTGGGTATGATTGTCGATGACTCGGTCATCGTCATCGACGGCTACACCGACCTGCTTGAACGCGGTTACAGCCGCTGGTATTCCGCCGCCATCAGCACCAAGCAACTTTTCGTTCCGATGGCACTCGCCACCTGCTCGATATCGGGAATGTTCTTCCCGATGACCAAAATTATCACGGGACCTTTGGGCGACTTTGTGCAACTCTTTCCGTGGGCGATTCTCTTTGCCCTCACCGCCAGTATCTTCTACGCCACATGGGTTACGCCCTATATGTCCACGCGCTTCATTCGCCGTCGCCGTCCCGAAGAGATGGGCTGGTTCGAGCGGGCGCAAAACCGCTTTTTTACCGCTTTGCAGCGCGGGTATCAACGCCTGTTGGAGGCGTGTTTCCGCCGCCCGTGGATTGCCTATATCGTTCTCGTGCTGTGTTTGGCGGCGGGCGGTTATCTTATGGTAACGCAACTCAATTTGCAACTTCTTCCAAAGGCTGAACGCGAATGTTTTGCCGTCGAAATTCATCTGTGCGAAGGCTCTTCGGTGCAGCAGACGGCGCAGGTGGCGGACTCGTTGGCGCGTATGCTCCGTGTGGACAAGCGTATCACCTCCATCACCTCGTTTGTAGGGCAGGCAAGCCCTCGCTTTCACGCCACCTACACGCCACAGATGGCCAAACCGAGTTATGCGCAGTTCATCGTCAATACCACCTCCACGCAAGCCACTGCCGACCTGCTCCGTGAGTACACGCCACGCTACGAAAATTATTTTCCGAACGCCTATATTCGTTTCAAACAACTTGATTATCAGGCGGCAAAGAATCCACTCGAAGTGCGTTTTACGGGCAACGACCTCGAAGCGATGGCACCGTATGCCGACAGTCTGCGGCAATATATGTCCGAACAGCCCGAATTGGCGTGGGTGCATTCCGATTTCGACAATTTTGCGCAACAAACTCGCATCACGCTCCGCGAAGACGAAGCCATGCGCTTGGGCATTACAGAAACTACGCTCTCGCTCTACCTCAGCAGTCTGACCAACGGCACAAAACTCACCACCGTTTGGGAGGACGACTACGGCATTCCTGTGCTGCTCTATACCGCTGGCGCAGACGCTATGTCGGTGGACGAACTGGAAGATCTGATGATTCCGACCGCTTACCCGACCGTTTGGGTGCCGCTGCGGCAGGTGGCAACAATCACGCCCGAGTGGCACAGAGCCTCCATCGAGCGGCGCAATTCGGTGCGCACCATCACCGTGGGGTGCGACCTGCGCGGAAAGACCAGCCAAGTTGCTGCCGAAAACAAAATCAAAGCGTGGATGCACGACCATTTGAACGACCTGCCCGAAGACATCCGCATCTCGTACGGCGGTTTGAGCGCCATCAACAGCGAGATGATTCCGCAAATTATTTGGAGTGTGGTAGCCGCCCTATTGGTGATGTTTGTACTACTACTCTACCATTTCGGCAAAATTTCGCTGGCACTGCTCACTCTGTCGAGTTCGGCACTCTGCATTTTCGGAGCGTTTGTGGGGCTTTATCTCTTCGGATTGGACATTTCGATTACAGCAGTGCTGGGCATTGTCAGTCTGATTGGCGTGATTGTGCGCAATGCCATTATGATGTACGAATACGCCGAAGAGTTGTGCCACAAAGGCACGATGTCCGTCCGCGAGGCATCGTTCGAGTCAGGAATGCGGCGTATGCGACCGATTTTCCTCACCACAGCCACCACAGCGTTGGGCGTTCTGCCGATGATTATCGCTCAAACCAGCCTGTGGATGCCGATGGGCGTGGTCATCTGCTTTGGCTCGCTGCTCACATTGCCACTCACGCTCACTATATTGCCCATTACCTATTGGAAAATGTACGACAAAAAACAGACGAAATGATTCGCCATCGATTGGCAAAAACGAGAAAGATACAATTATCGAGAAAAATGACTTTTGAAACTAAAAAAGTGTTAAAAATCAGCATTTTGTGATTTTTTTCTTGCATTTTTTTTAATGATTTTTGGGTATTATTAAAATTATTGCGCTACCTTTGCAACTCGATTTTTTTTTGATTGACAAATAGGCATGAAAAACAAACGCGAAGAGATTTTGGCGGCTGCCGAAGAAGAGTTTGCTCGCAACGGCTACGAAGGGGCGAACATTTGCCGCATTGCCAAGCGCGTGGGAGTAACGCATGTGTTGCTCTACTACCATTTTCATAGCAAAGAAAACCTTTTTACCGAGGTGTTGCAGCGCAAAATCGAGGAGTTCATTCAGTCGGTGCTGCCGCCCGAGGGAACGGAAAATCTCTATTTTATGCAGAATATCGACAATCTGATTGTGCAGAATTTCAACATTATGGCGAAAAATGCCATGTTGGCGCGGCTGCTGGTGAACGAAACGGGCGAATGTCCCGATTTGCTCCGCGATATTGCGCACAAACGCTACGGCAACTACTTGAAAGATTTGCAACAAGCGTTGGATATAGAGGCCGAGGCGGGTCATATTGCGCCAACTAACGCCGAACATTTAATGCTGACCATCTGTTCGCTCAACATCATGGCGGTGTTGGTGATGCCAGCCATCGAAAATCTGCTGACCGAAAGCGACACCGACCACGAAAAAGTGCTGCAAAGCCGACTGGAAGCCAACATTCGCTACATTCACGCTCTTTTGGACGTTCACGACCAAGAAACGGCAGAACACGAATAACAAACAACCACAATAATTTAGGGTATGAAAAGAACAAAACAATGGGCGTCTGTCGCCCTTGCAGGGCTGATACTCTGCGCACTCAATGCTTGCGACAACTCCGTCAAAGATGTATTGGGAGATTACAGTTACAAGATAAGCGGAACGGCTGTCATCGACGACACGATACCCGTTTTGCTGACCGATGAGCAAGGGGCGATGCAGATTGTCAGTCAAAAAGGCAAAGATGTGCTGCTCACGATGAACATCTTCATGGGCGGCGTTTATACAGCCGACGGCAAAGTCCGCGGCGATTCGCTTTTTATCAAGCAATGCACCCGCACAATTCCGCTCACCTACACCTACGAGTCCGAAGAGGATTCATTGATATCGATTGAGCAAGCCATAACCGAGAATTTTGCCATCAAGGTGTCGGGCGCAGGCAAAGTTTACAATGGCACCATACATTTTCTGCTCACCTACGATGGCGAGGGCGATCAATCGGGGCGTAAGATTCATGGAGAAAAAATTGTTTGCGTAGCAAAACAGAATTAAGATGAAAACAAAAATAGCCTTTATCGGATTGGTGTGTGTGCTACCGCTTATGGGTTGCAACTCCAATGCGAAAAAGAAAAACGCCGCCACTCCGCTCAAAGTGCATACCGAAGTTATTGCCAACACCACGAGCACCTATACACACACTTATGTAGGCAAGATAGAGAGTACGGCAAGCATTCCGCTCACCATGCAGTCGGCAGGGCAGGTGCTGCAAGTCTATGTCCGCAAGGGCGACCGTGTCAAAGCAGGGCAAGAGATTCTGCGCATCGACAACACGCGTGCCAAGGACGCTCTGCAAGCCGCGTCCGCCACACTCAAAGAGATAGAAGACGGTTATGCGCGCGCCGAAAAAGTGTTTGCCGAGGGAGGCGTAACGGAGCAAAAAATGGTGGAACTGCAAACCAAACTGCAGCAAGCCCGCTCGATGGTGAACATGTCGCAAAAATCGGTAGACGACTGCGTGCTGCGTGCGCCAAGTGCTGGCGTGATAGGCGACTGCGATGTGCATGTCGGTCAGGTGGTTAGCCCTGTGCTGCCAGTTGCCACGCTGCTGCACACCGATGGCTTCAATGTCTCTTTCGATGTAGCGGAAACGGACATTCCGCACCTTGCTGTGGGCGACAAAGGAGGCATACAGATTGCCGCCATCGGGCAAGACACCATTCCCATACGCATTATCGAAAAAAGTCTTGTTGCCAATCTCATTGCGCACACCTACACGCTCAAAGCCGAGGTGCGAGCAACAGAGGCACAGAAAAAAGTGCTGCTGCCGGGCATGATAAGCAAAGTGTGGCTGCAAACGCAAATTACGAGCGGCTATGCCGTACCGACACGGTGCGTCCAGATTCTGCAATCGGGACATAGTGTTTGGGTGGTCGAGAACGGCAAAGCCCAACGCCGTGCGGTCGAAATAGGTATGCACACACAAGGTCGTGTGCTGGTTACCAATGGGTTACATACAGGCGACACGCTGATTGTCGAAGGGCAGCAGAAGTTGTATTCTGGTGCTGCTGTGGTGATAGAATAGGGAGCGAAAACGAACCGTGAAAAAGCGTAATCACATAGAGCGCGCCATGCGCAACCACAATTTGGTCTATGCCGCTGTGTTTGTATTGACCATTTTGGGTATATGGTCTTTGCCCCGAATGAACAAAGACGAGTTTCCGCAATTCACTATCCGTCAGGGTATTGTGGCTGCGGTCTATCCGGGCGCAACGGCACAAGAGATAGAAGAACAGGTAACCCGCCCACTGGAGGACTACCTGAATGGTTTTGTCGAGGTAAACAAAGAGAAAACCAGTTCGGTTACCGAAGATGGGTTGGTCTATGTCTTTGTTTGGCTGCGCAATGATGTAGAATCGAGCAGCGACGCATGGACGGCTATTCGGGCGGGACTGGATTTGTACCGAAAACTATACATGCCAGCGGGCGTGTTGCAAACGGTGGTGATAGACGATTTCGGCAACACCTCGTCGTTGCTGCTGGCTGTGGAGAGCAACGACCGCAGTCCGCGCGAAATGGAGGCCTACACCCGCCAACTCTGCCGCCGACTGCGCACCATTCCCGAAATGGGAAAGATACGCATCATGGGTACGCAAAACGAGGAGATAGCCGTTACGGTCGATCCTGCGCGCCTATCGGCCTACGGCATCGACCAAAAAGTGCTGCAAGCCTCGCTTCTTCTGCAAGGCTTCCGCACCATAGGCGGCTCTATCGACGGCTCAGAAGGCACGCAGAAACTGCAAGTTGCCATTCCATTCAAAAGCGAGCAGGAGGTTGCCGAGCAGATAGTGTGGTTCAATCCAGTTACAGGAGCGACCGTTCGCCTCAAAGACATTGCCACCATCAAACGCCACTATCCCGATCAGAGCCGTTCGGTGCAGTACTACACTGGCGATGCGGCGGTGAACATATCCGCCAACCGCTCGTGCCTGATTGTAAATATGGAGATGGTGCCGGGCAATAATATCGTGGCGTTCGGGCAGAAGATAGACAAGGAGATGGACGAGATGAGCGCGCAACTGCCTCCCGATATCCATTTTCACCGCATCACCGATCAACCGAAAGTGGTGGACGACTCGATTGAATCGTTCATGCACGACATTGTGCTGTCTATTATCGTGGTGATAGCCGTGATGTTGGTGCTGTTTCCACTGCGCACGGCGTTGGTGGCCAGCACTGGTGTGCCAGTCTGCACCGCTGTGGCCGTGGGACTTATGTACCTGATGGGTATCGAACTGAATACCGTAACGCTGGCGGCACTGATAGTCGTCTTGGGTATGATTGTCGATGACTCGGTCATCGTTATCGATGGCTACACCGACCTGCTCGAGCAGGGGCATAGCCGTTGGTATTCGGCGGCGGTCAGCACCAAAGAACTCTTTGTGCCAATGTCGGTGGCGACATGCTCTATATCGTGCATGTTTTTCCCGATGGCGATGATTGTCAAAGGACCTTTGGGCGACTTTGTCAAGTATTTTCCGTGGGCGATACTGTTTGCGTTGAGTGCCAGTATATTCTATGCTACATGGGTTACGCCCTATATGGCGACACAATTTATTCGCCGCCGCAAGGTCGATAAACTCAACTGGTTCGAACGCCGTCAGCACGATTTCTTCGGACTGCTGCAAACAGGCTACCACAAATTGCTGACATTCTGTTTCGACCACCCATGGGGGGCTATCGCAACCTGCGTGGGCTGTATCGTGCTGGGCTGCTTTCTCTACACACGCCTCAATCTGCAACTTTTGCCCAAGGCAGAACGGGAATGCTTTGCTGTCGAAATTCACCTCACCGAAGGCTCGTCTATCGATGAAACAACGCTGGTGGCAGACAGTTTGGCGCGTATGCTGCGCGTGGACAAACGCATTACCTCCATCACCTCGTTTGTCGGGCAATCGAGTCCGCGCTTTCACGCCACCTATACGCCGCAAATGCCGCGCTCGAGTTATGCGCAGTTTATCGTCAATACCTCGTCGAAAGAGGCGACAGCGCAACTGCTCGAAGAATATACGCCGCGCTACGAAAACTATTTTCCAAATGCCTATATTCGCTTCAAACAGTTGGATTATCAGGCAGTTATCAACCCCATTCAGGTGCGTTTCCGTGGGGACGACCTCGACCAGTTGGCACTCTATGCCGATAGTTTGAAACAGTTTATGGCGAGCGAACCAGAGTTCCGCTGGGTACATTCCGACTACGACAACATTGCCTGCCAAACCCGAATCACGCTCAACGAGGAAGAGGCGAGCCGCTTGGGCATTACCGAAACTACGCTTTCGCTCTATCTGCGCACGCTCACCAAAGGCGCAAAACTCACCACGGTTTGGGAGGGCGACTACTCCATTCCTGTTATGCTCTATACCGCTGGTGCAAAAGATATGACCATCGACGAACTGCAAGATGTGATGGTGCCGACCATCTATCCATCGGTTTGGGTGCCGTTGCGCCAAGTGGCTACGCTCGAGCCAGAGTGGCACCATACCCGCATCGAACACCGCAATTCGGTGCGCTGCGTAACGGTGGCAAGCGACCTTCAGGGAGATGTGAGCCAAGTGGTGGCTGATAAGAAGATAAAACAGTGGATCGACGAGAATATGAACGACCTGCCCGATGGTGTCAGCATCTCGTATGGCGGCTTGTCTGCTGTCAATGGCGAGATGATTCCGCAGATAGCCGTTTCGGTGGTGGCCGCTCTGTTGGTTATGCTTGCGTTGCTGCTCTATCACTTTGGACAACTCTCGCTCTCGCTGCTCACGCTGTCGAGCAGTGTACTCTGCCTCTTTGGCGCATTCACAGGGTTGTATCTGTTCGATTTAGATGTGTCGATTACGGCGGTATTGGGCATAATCAGTCTGATTGGTGTCATCGTGCGTAACGCCATCATAATGTACGAGCACGCCGAAGAGTTGCGCACGAAGCATGTGCCTCTACGCGAAGCGGCTTTCGAATCGGGAATCCGGCGTATGCGGCCGATTTTCCTTACCACAGCCACCACGGCGTTGGGTGTCATTCCGATGATTGTGGCGCACACGAGCCTCTGGATGCCGATGGGCGTGGTCATCTGCTTCGGTTCGCTGCTCACATTGCCGCTTACTATTACCGTGCTGCCCATCGCCTACTGGAAAATCTACGAGCGCAAAGAGAAGCGTCAAGCAAAACTTGCAGAACTAATCAAGAAACGATAATGAAACAAAACTTTATAATAACCACGACTCTCTGTATCTGCCTCTCCTGCCCTACTTGGGCGCAGACGGCCGACAGCACAGCCACCTACCTCACGCTCGATTCGTGCCTCTCGTTGGCGGCGAAGAACAACCGCAATATCCGTAAGTCGGAGTTGGCTATCGAGAAGGCAAAACAGGTCAAAGCGCAGGCGTTCACCAAGTATTTTCCGCAGGTACACGCCCAAGCAGGCGGCTACTATGCGTTCGATCCGTTGGTGGAAATTGATATCAACGACATCGGCAATGCGTCGGTGCGCGACCTGCTGACTACGCTCTATGGCAACTATGGAGCGGCTCTTGGACTGCACAACACCATCACTATGGGGCAATACGGCTACATGGTGGGCGCAACGGCGCTGCAACCCGTCTATATGGGCGGCAAAATTGTTGCGGGCAACCGCTTGGCGCAGTTGGGTGTCGAAGCGGCCGAGAAACAGGCAGAGATGAGCGACCGCGACCTGCTGGAGCAAGTGGAGGAAAGTTATTGGCTGCTGGTCGGGCTGCAAGAGAAACAAGCCACTGTCGATGCCGCATTGGCGTTGATCGATACCATTCAGCATATTGCAGAAACGGCTGTCGAAGCGGGGCTTGTGTTGCGTACCGATTTGATGCAGGTCGAACTGCGCCGCTCCGAAATGGAACGCACGCAAATTCAGTTGTCGAATGGTATTCGGCTGGCCACTCGTGCGCTGGTGCAGTCGGTGGGTTTGCCGCAGTCGGTGTGCGACAGCGTGCATGTGCCGTCGGTCGATATGTCCGCAGCACTGTCGGACAGTCTGCCGCCGCTTTATGTCGATGGCGCAACAACCACGCCAGAATATACCTTGCTGGAAATGCAAGTGGAGGCGGAAAAACTGCGCCGCCGAATGACCATTGCCGACGCACTCCCAAGCATAGCCGTCGGGGCGCACTACGGATTCAGCCGTGCGCAGGCCAACCTGCTCCGAGGCGGAATGTGGGGCAACGACGCTGGCAACGGAATAGTGTTCGCTGTGCTCAAAGTGCCAATCACATCGTGGTGGGAGATGAGCCATAAAATTCGCGAACATTCCATTTCGGTTGAACAGGCGGAACTGGAACGCGACCACACCGACGAACTGCTATCGCTGCGCAATCAGCAGGCTTACGACAAACTGCAAGAGGCCTATCTGCTCTGGCAAAACAATCGGCGTGCCTTGTCCACAGCGCAGGAGAACTATCGTTTGAGCGAGGTGCAGTATCGTGCTGGCACGCTAACCATCTCCGATTTGCTGATGGCGCAGACCACACTGCTCAAGGCCGAAAACGAATTGTCAGATGCCTACATCTCCTACCGCGTCTGCCTTCGCCGCTACACCGACCTCACTTCTGGCAAATAGTCTGTGTTTTTCCATAATTTTCGCGAGTAATTCTAATTGCCTGATTTTCAATAATTTAACTATTTGAAGATTTGAAAATTTGAAGATTGTGCGGAAATTTATAGAAGTCCCCTAAAAAACATTGGTGGATGAGAGAGAGTTGGTTGGTAACAGAGAGGAATGGTTAGCGGTCGCGGTAGTCAGTAGGGTTCAGACCGAGATTGTGCGTAACATAGCGACTGAAATAGGCGGGGAAGGAGAAGCCCAACATATCGGATATGGCGACAAAAGACAACGACTTGTCGCGCAAAAGACGCGAAATTTCGACCGAAGTGTAGCGGTTAAGCCAGAAATTAGCCGGATAGCCACTCACTTTCTTCGACACTTCAGATAGGTATTTGGCAGTTATACAGAGTTTGTCCGTATACCATGTAACCATAAGTGCTACCTTCCAACAGATATCTTCGGCTGTAGGCAACACCACCGATACTGCAGATACCACCGTCCGCAAGATGCTGATTGATGGGCAAGTGTATATTCTCCGTAACGGCAAGACCTACACGCTGACGGGCATAGAAGTGAAGTAAGGCTGTCTCTTGCTTCTTTCCAAAAAGAGAAGATAACAATGCACCATTATGGGCTACGCAACTTACAGCGCAGCCCATTTTGCCGAATCAATAATCACCCACTCTAAATCGCCAAATGTCCAACCATAGTGTCTGTAGAGCTATAGCGTGCTATGGCTCTCAACTCCCTTTCGCAGACCAAACAATATGTTACAGTTTAACCTATTACCATACCGAACAGGGAATCAAACAGATACAGTACCGCCTCAACAACAGACCACGAAAAAAAATCAATTATCAATCACCAAAACAATTTTTTTCAAACTTTGCAAAAAATCCGTTGCATTTAGAAGTTGAATCTGCCAATTTGGCAAAACTATATTTGTAATTTGTATATATCAGAAAAAAAAACTACCTTTGCACCAGTGTTTTGTCAACTTTTAAGTATTAGTAATCATGAATATTTCTGCATGGTTGAATAGTCAAAACTATCCCATACAAATAGATGATATATTGCACCGAATAACTAAAGGTGCAGAACAGTCTCAAAATGAATCTCAAACAGCGCAAATCTTTGAGCAGGAAATTTATTACCTTTTGAGAGAGCAACTCGGTGTGGAACTGAATATTCAAAAGGAACACCCCGTTTCTAATATCCAACACACGATTGATGTCCTTGCTAAACGACAAAGCGGAAAAGGAAGGCTTGATGCCATAGTCAATAACTTGGTTATAGAATACAAACACCATTCCAAATTACTCACAGAAACACAACAAACTACGGCTATACAACAAGTCGTGGATTATCTTGATGCCCTTTACAAGCAAAAAAATATCAAATACGATGCTATTCTGACGGATGGACTGCATATTTGTTATTTTTCTTTTATAGGGGAAGATGTTAAACATACCACTTTGCATTCTATCAAACAAGAAGATATTGATAGAATTATTCGTGCTATATTAAATAACCAACACAAGAAGTTTGAACCTCGCAATATCGTTGCAGATTTTGCAGTTTCTGCTACTCATGATTCCAAAACCAAAGATGTTGCCCGTATTCTTTATACAATGATAACGGAGCACCCGACCGGAAAAACAATTATGCTTTTTGAAGAGTGGAAAGCCTTGATGCGTTTGTCTGCGGATGATAACGGGAAAAGTAGCGATATTCAAAAACGCAGAAATGATTTATCACTCTTATTTGATACAGATATATATGACAACGAAACAGAGCATAGAGCCTTGTTTGCACTCCAAACCGCCTATGCTGTTTTGGTCAAACTTATTGCGTGCAAAGTCGTGGATAAATTAGCCACCTCTGACCGACAAACAATAGAATACCATAATTTATATACAGAAAACTTCACTTCTGACAAATTGCAAGCATTCTTTCAAAGTTTGGAAGACGGCTACACATATACCAATATGGGGGTGCATAATTTCTTGGAAGGAGACTATTTTTCGTGGTATGCCGACAAGAACCAGTGGACACGCGATTTCTACATCGTTATTCGGGACATTATGGAAATGCTGGATGATTATTCCGCTTTCTCATTGGATGTCCGGTACAACCCTATTGATATATTTAAGGATTTGTATATGAGCATTATACCGCAATCCGTACGCCACTCAATGGGAGAGTATTTTACCCCTGAATGGCTTGCAGATTCCGTTATCGAAGGGGCTATGCAAATTCGGCAGACTGACAATTGGAAAGCCATTGACCCTTGTTGCGGTTCCGGCATCTTCCTTATTGCACTCATTAAGAAAATAGTTGGTGAAAATATCAGTTTGACTGAGTTGTCTAAACAAGAGAAAGAGGATATTCTCCATCATATTTTGCACCGAGTGTATGGAGTTGATATAAATCCACTTTCCGTATTGTCTGCACGCGTCAGTTATTTTATGGCTCTGCATCAACTTGGTAATATCCAAAATGTCGAAATCCCTGTTTTTTTAGGCGATTCGGCAGTCGTACCTGTTAGTGTCTTGATTGATGACATTGAGTGTTATAAATACCAAATTGATAATACACAAAAAGGCTTTTCTGTTGTTCTGCCAAAGCGATTAGTAAAAACAGATACGTTTACACAGGACATGAACCAATTGCAATCGCTTGTACAAGTAGAAGATACAAATTTATTGTATGAGGCTTTTTGCAAATTATTATCGCCAGAAGAACAACAATCATTGAAATTAAAAGAATGTCTTGAGCAACTATCGCAAGACCTTGTTGCACTTCATCAACAGCAATGGGACGGTATTTGGATTCGCATTGTTACCAATTTTATGCTTATTGCACGACTGCAAGAATTCGACTATATCGTAGGAAACCCGCCTTGGGTTAAATGGGAACATCTTCCCGCCAAGTACGCTGAAAAAATAAAAACTTTTTGTGATGTTAAACATATATTTTGCAATGATAGCCTTTTTGGCGGGGCGCAACTTAATATATGTGCACTTATCTCAAATGTTGTGGCAACTAACTGGCTTGCCCCGAATGGGGTTTTGGCATTTCTGATGCCGGATAGCATAATGTCCCAAAATTCTTATGAGGAGTTCAGAAATTTCTATATAGATTATGCAACAGGTAAAAGATTATACCTGCAGAAAATCGATAGATGGGTGGCACCTTTGCGACCATTCCGATCTGGAAACAAAGTAGTCTCCCAAGATTTTAATACCTACTATTTTACTGCCGATATGGTGTCTTACAAAACAGGTATACCTGTACAAGAGATTTCCAGACAAAAGACAATCTCGGATGCAGACCTTAATCTGATACACATATTCAGCAAGGCTAAAAAATATCTTACATTCAAACAATATACAGCCATACAAAACGCAGCGGACTCTACTGCCTTTACATACACATCCGAACAATATGATTATTCTGCAATCGCAGGAGAATCTGATTATGAATACAGGACAGGAGTTGAGTCCACACCTTTTGAGGTGTTTAAGTTGATAGGCATAGCACCATCACAAGAGGCTGAACACTTTTTATTCAAAAATGATGTACGTAAAACCGCAAAATACAAAGTAACCAACATTCCTTCTATGGGGTGGAATCTGCCAACACGATATATCTATCCAATGGTAGAGGGACCTTGTATATCACCTTTTGAATTCACTTTCCGAAATAACTATCACATTGTGCCTTATACAAGTTCCAACACCAAACAACCTGTCGCTCTAAACGATTTGCTATCCACGGACAACAAACTTGCGTTGTATTTAGTGAATAACAAGAAACTTTTGGAACAACAAGCCGAGAAAAGTAAAATGATGCATCGTGGAGAGGAATTTTATGCTCTTTCTAAAATCGGGGTATATACTTTTGCTCCTCATATTGTAGCAGCAAGGGACAACTCATCTTTTTGTGCTACAGTGGTTGCACCCATTAAGACGCAGTGGGGAGAATATAAACATCCTATATGTGTCAAACATACTATTATCATAAGCCAAGATACAAAAAAACAATTTATTACAGAACAGGAAGCATATTACATCAATGGCATTCTCAATAGTAGTATAGTTCGTGCCTATATGCATAGCACATTCAAAAAGAATGGATTTAGCCTTAAAAAGGCACATTTGTATATCCCTAAATACGATAGAGATAATAAGATAATGCGGGAAATTGCGATAAAATCAAAGCAAGCAACGGATAAAACCATCGAAAAGAAAATGGCTGCACAGGAACTCACTACATTATATCTTCAACTCTGTAGCCAACCCCACAAAACACCTCTTAAATCTATACCTACCGCCGCAAATAGCGGCAAATCGCCGCAAACGCCCGCAGAACCCCTTACTGCATAGAGCAACCGTTGTACCTTTGCACCGTCTTTCGAAAGATAGGCGGTGCTTTTTTGACCTATACGCCTGATTTTGCTCACGCTCGGCAAATCAAAAACGAGTTTTTATTTGCGCTCGCTAAATCGCAAAATTGGTTCGTTTCTTTTGGTTGTCAAAAGAAATGAACAAAAAAAAACAGACGCCAAAATTTACTTGCGAAATTTGAGCCTTTCGCACAATTATTGATTGGCGATTCCCACACTTTTCATGGTGCGTTATCTGTCCACTTTGGGCATATCGCCTTTGAATTCCTTGCCGCCCCACACGGCACGCACAGGCAACCCCGGAATCACATTGTCGCCAACAGGATCCTCGTTGTACTGATATGTCGAAATAGCAAGCATATATACACCGAGGTTCTCGTCCTTGGTGTAGGAAGTTCCCCAGTTGAATGTGAATATATTTCGTATGCGCCTTCCGTTGGCCGTCTGATAGTATCCTCCGATGCCGCCGCCGTCCAAATTTTCCCCACCCATTACACCAGCATAGGGCGTGAATATCGATTTGCCGTTTCGGAGGCTCGTCCACAATGTGCCTTTTACGCCATTCACAATCACAAATTTGGGATAGCAGTTTTCGCGCAGTTCCTTCACTTGCAAACGCGTGGGAAGGCTCCATTCGCCGCCCATGTTTTGGCGTGCCGCATCAAATTCGGAACGAAGACGATACCCCATCGATGTAGATATCGAGTAAAAGTTACTTTCATCATCAAATGATGTGAAATTGTGGATATTGTTGTAGATGTACGACCCGAAACCAGTGAAAGTTCCTTCGGTATATCTCTTTTTGGGTGCTGTTTCGCCATAGGCGTAGTAGTTGCCGTAGTCTTCGGGGGTTGTTGCGCCCACATTGCAGGTAGCCCACAGCGTGCCACTCGGCAGTCCGAGGTCCACATATCCGTAGCCAGCGTGCTCGCCATCGGCATGACTGACGCGCGTGTTGGCCAATATCGGGTCGCGCTCGCCAGGCAGTTTCACCACTATCTCGCATATCAGCGGCCGCCCCGACGATCCTTTCAGAATTTTGACTGGTTGGCCATTGATGGTGGCGTTCACCATGCTGTTATCCACCGTAAAATTTGCGTCATTCTTGTAATTAAACAGCACATCGGTGTAATTTGTTACATACACGCGAAGCAGATATTCCCGCCCCGCCTGAAACTTTTCCTCCACCAAAGGATAGGCACGGTTGCCTTGCGTGTCGAACTGGAAAATCATCACACTGCCGCCGTCTATCTTTTGTTCGCCAAGCATCTCCTCTGCGCCAAACACATCGGTAGTAATGCTCGTAATTGTTAAACCATCGAATATCGCATCGCCCACATTTGGAATTGGCACAGTTATATCGATTTGCTTGATTCGCTGCTGATTTTGAGCCTGCGCACATGGTGTCGCTAAGAGCAACATTGCGGCAAGTAAAGCAAATGTTTGTTTCATGGCGTTTCGTTTTAGGGGATTTCTATAAATTGCCTTGTAGCGATTTTTGAATTTTGGGCTAGCAGATGTTTGGCTTGAGCAAAAGCACAATGCGGTGGCATTGTAATTGAGTGAAAGTCAAAGAGATGCAGCCCAAAAACAAAAAGCGTACAAAAGTGTTCAGAAATCCATCATTTGTTAATTTTATTGTTAAATGGGGAATTTATAGAAGTCCCCTTTAAGGGATTTCTATAAATGGTTTTGCGTATCTTTCTGCAAAGATAACACAAAATCGGCAACAATGCAAAACAGGCAACCAAACAATAGTTAGAAACGCCCTCACAGCCGCCAATAAGAACCATTTTCATTGTTTCAAAAAATAAAATTTTACAATTTTGTAAGTTTTTCGCTTGTCGTTAAGGGGATTTCTATAAATTCCTTTGTAGCGATTTTTGAATTTTGGGCTAGCAGATGTTTGGCTTGAGCGAAAGCACAATGCGGTGGCATTGTA
>CAVBBP010000021.1:0-41857 GCA_963593685.1 Segatella copri | reverse complement strand
ACGCTCCTTGCGGAACGCAACACATCGTAGCCATCTACTGTTGCTTCGTTTCTACCGCTTTTCAAAAAGTTGTGAAGTTCTGAATCGTCGAAACAGAGCGTCAAGTAAACGCTTTTATGTATGTCTGTCGCCCACCCACTCGCCCTTGCGGACTTCTGCCAATGGGAAACGCTGCAAATATACGATTATTTTTCTAATTGCCAAAATGTAGAATCTGCCACCAACCAAAAATGCGATGGCGTTTAATTATCTAATTTATTTGAAAATTTGAAGATTGCGGCTATTATTTATTCTTAATTCAAAATCCTAAATTGGTTTTAACCCCCTCCGCTTCGCTCGTCCCCCTATCTTTTCGCTTCGCTTCAAGCAGGGGGACAGAATCGCATTCAACATTTTCAGATTCTCTCCCCCTGCTGCGCTAGCAGATAGGGGGAGTACCCACGCAGTGGGGGTAGGGGTTTTGATTTTCAATCACTTAATTAAAAATTTAGAGGTGTTGTTAAGCGCACAGCGTTCCCCCCTTCGGGGGAAACGGGAAAGGGGCTACAAAAGAGAATTAACAATAAACAATGAATAATGAACAATAATTGCGCCTTTCGGATACCGAAAACTCTGAAACTTGAAACTTGCGGTTCGATAGACTCACCGCCCGACCAAATCAATAAAAAACGGACGCACGCAGTGCGTCCCTACAATCTGAAATTTGAAATTAAAAACAGCGCGCAGCGCGAGAATTTTTGCGATAAGCGAGCGCAGAGTCAAACTCGTTTGAACTATGCCGAGCGGAACAAAAATCTTGCGTAGCAGAAACTTAGAAACAAAAATTGCGCCAGCAATTTTGAAAAACCAGAAATCTAGAAACCAGAAACTACTTCCAGCCCTCACTTACTCCAAACCATCGACGGCATCGAGCCATAGTTGCGACGAGGCGTCGCTGGGCATGCGCCAATCGCCGCGTGGCGAGAGGTTTACGCTGCCGACTTTCGGACCATCGGGCATGCACGAGCGTTTGAATTGCTGCGCAAAAAAGCGTTTTGCAAAAATCCGCAACCACTTTTTGATGGTCGCTGCATCGAATTTTTCCGCAAAAGCCGTCTGTGCCAACGCATAGATTTTGTCGGGCGCAAAACCGTGGCGCAACATACAATAAAGGTAGAAATCGTGCAGTTCGTAAGGTCCGACCAAATCTTCGGTTTTCTGCGCAATATCGCCTTTTTCGTCGGCGGGAAGCAGTTCGGGACTTACTGGCGTGTCGATAATGTCGAGCAGATTTTTGCGTGCCGATTGTGCAAAAGCGCAGTCGGCGGCGTAGCGCACCAAATGGCGCACCAGCGTTTTGGGAATGCTGGCGTTCACGGCATACATGCTCATGTGGTCGCCGTTGTAGGTCGCCCAGCCAAGCGCAAGTTCCGACAGGTCGCCCGTGCCAACCACCAGTCCGCCGCACTGATTGGCGACATCCATCAAAATCTGCGTGCGTTCGCGGGCTTGCGTGTTTTCGTAGGTGGTGTCGTGCTGCCGCTGGTCGTGGCCGATGTCGGCAAAGTGCTGCAAACAGGCCTTTTCGATGCTGATTTCGCGCAGTGTTGCGCCAAGACTTTCAATAAGTTCGGTAGCGTTTTTGTAGGTGCGATTGGTTGTGCCGAAACCGGGCATAGTTACCGCCACAATGTTTTTGCGCGGCAGCCCGAGTTTGTCGCAGGTGCGTGCGCATACAAGCAGTGCCAAGGTCGAATCCAAACCGCCCGAAATGCCGAGAACGAGCGATTTTATGCCTGTGGCGTGCAAGCGCATAGCCAGCGCGTGGGTCTGTATGTCGAGAATCTCCTCGCAAGTGGCAGTCAAATTGTCGCCTTTCGGCACAAACGGCGTGGCATCGATGTGGCGCGTGAGTGCAAGCGGCTTTTCGGGCAGGTCGAACCGGCTGAAAATGGGTGTTGGCGTGGCTGCTAAATTGCGCGAAAAAGCACTCTTTTTGCGGCGGTCGTGGCGCAGGCGTTCAATATCTATCTCACTCACAATCAGTTGCTTATCGAGCAAAAAGCGTGCGCTTTCGGCCAACAGTGCGCCATCTTCGGCAATGATGCCGTTGCCCGCAAAAACCAAATCGGTGCTCGACTCGCCAAAACCAGCCGACGCATAGACATAGCCCGCCATACAGCGCGCCGACTGTTGCCGAATCAGGCTTTTCAAGTAGGCATTTTTGCCGATGAGTTCGTTCGAAGCCGAAAGGTTGAAAATGATTTCTGCGCCCGACAAGGCGTGTGCGCTGCTCGGCGGAATCGGCGTCCATAGGTCTTCGCACAGTTCGATGGCAAAGGTGGCGTCGCTCGATTGAAACAGGACATTCGCCCCGAAAGGCACCGTTTGTCCGCAGCAGACAACGGTTTCGGCCGTTGCATCGGCTGCCGAGGCGAACCAGCGCGCTTCGTAAAATTCGTTGTAATTGGGTAGATAGGTCTTCGGCACAATACCTAAAATGCGCCCTTGATGAAACGCCGCGGCGCAGTTGAATGTGCGGTTTTGCGTGCTTATCGGTAGCCCGACAATGCCCACGATGTCCATCGTTTTCGTCGCGTGCAGCAGCCACGCCAAACTCTGCTCGGCTTCGTGCAGCAGCAGGGCGTTGCCAAACAGGTCGGCGCAGGTGTAAGCGGTCAGTCCCAGTTCGGGGGAAACGACTATCTGCACGCCAGCGGTTTCGGCTTGGCGGAGCAAATCGAGCGTCTGTTGCGCGTTGAAGCGGCAATCGGCCACTTTTACCGACGGAATGGCGGCTGCCACCTTGATGAATCCGAAATTTTTCATGATTTCTGATATAAAAATGCGCCTAAATCAGTGCTTTGATGCAGACAATCACGCCGAAAAGTACCAATATCGCCCCTGTGATTTTGTTCAAAATCCACAGACCGCGCACATTGAATCGACTGCGTAACTTGCTGACAATGAGCGTGAGCGTGAGCCACCAACTGAATGCACCAATCAAAATCGACAGCATTCCAATGGCGTTTTCGTACCATGTTTGCCCCGATTCGAAAAAGTTGAACTGCGCAAAAAGTCCGATGAAAATGAAGATAATCAGCGGATTGCTGAAACAGAGCCCAAACGCCGAAAGGTAGTCGCTGATGTAGTCGCTTTTCGACGATTTTTTGACCGACGAGAGTTGCGCCGATGGGTTGCTCAAAAAGACATGAACGCCAAAAAACACCACAATGACACTGCCCGCAATCTGAATCCAAAATTGGTGCGCATCGATAAAATCGGTGATGAAACTCATGCTGAACCCCACGATGGCGGCATAAATCAGGTCGGAGGTGGACGCGCCCAAACCTGTTATCACACCGTGCCAACGCCCACGATTGAGCGTGCGCTGTATGGTGAGAATGCCGAGCGGCCCCACGGGCACCGATGTGAATAGCCCGATGATTATGCCGATGAGTATGGTATTGAGCATCGCTGTGCCTGATATTTACTTTTTCATTCGTGTTACCAGTTCCACCATTTCGCGCTCGTCGTCGGGGTGAAACCAGTGTATCTCCTTGTCGCGCCCAAACCACGACAACTGTTTTTTGGCGTAGCGGCGCGTGTTTTGCTGAATCATACCGATGGCGTGGTCGCGTGTCCAAGTGCCATCGAAATAGTTGAACAACTCCTTGTAACCCACCGTGTTGAGCGCATTCAACGCACGGTGTGGGTACAACGCTCGCGCCTCTTGTTCCAGTCCGTCGTCCATCATCTGCAACACACGCTTGTTGATGCGGTCGTAGAGTTCGGCGCGCGGACGGTTCAGCCCTATTTTTATGATGTCGAACGCGCGCTGTTTCGTCTGATTGGTGCGCAAGTCCGAGAATTTTTTGCCCGTCATCTGCATCACTTCCAACGCGTGGAGTATGCGTTTGGCATTTTTCAAATCGACTTCGGCATAATGCTCTGGGTCGAGCAGCCGCAGTTTGCGTCGCACCCCTTCGATGCCGTTTTGGGCGTAAAAGTCGGCCACTTCGCGGCGCGTTTCAGCGTCGATGGTCGGCAGGTCGTCGATGCCGCGGCACACAGCGTCGGCGTAGAGCATCGAACCGCCAGTCATCAGCGCATTGCCCGAGCGTGCTATCTCCGCTTCGATAATCGGAATGGCGTCCAACTCGAACTGACCTGCGCTGTACGGCTCGAACACAGAGCGGCTGCCCACGAAAAAGTGCTGCACTTGGCGCAGTTGCGCCTCGGTGGGGGCTGCTGTGCCGATTTTCATCTCGCGAAACATTTGCCGCGAGTCGCACGAAACGATGGCACAGCCCAACAATCGCGCCAGCGTCAGGCTGATGTCGGTTTTGCCCACGCCCGTCGGCCCGACCACGACAAACAGTTTTCCGCGCGCGTCAGCCAAGTTTAGTACAGTTCGTTACCGTTCTCGTCGAACGACATATCGCCAAAGCCCTCTTCGTCGATTTCGTCGGGGTCGTATTCGTCGCCGCCATAGAAATCGGTGTCGAAATCCACCTTCTGTTTCTCGGCAAAAGCGTCGAGGTCCATCATCTGCACGGGCGCATTGCCTTTGCTGCGTGTGCATACAGGTTTGTCGAGACTTTTGCCCGGCGTGGCGGCTTTCAGTTCGATGAAAAAGGCGCGTTCGGTCATGTTGTCGAACACATAGAGCAGGCGTTGCCCCACATCTTCCACAAACTCGTCGAGGCGCGTATCGGCCATCAGATAGGTGTCGGTTTCAGAGTCCGCGCCCATGTCGATAAGCGTGATTTCCTGCTCTTTTTCCCAGTTGTCGCTACAGATAAAAAACGAGGTAATCTGCTTTTTGTCGTAGCCCGCCGACTCTTGAATCGCTTCGTGGAATTGCAGAAAAGTGGCTTCGGAATCGATTTCGATTTCGCGCTGGAAGTTGTCCACTTCGTCCGACAGAATCAAAAATTTATAAACCATAAAAATTGCGTTTGTTTATAAACAACAAAGATACAACATTTTTTTGTTAGAAGCCAAAAGTAGTGCTTTTTTCGCAGAAAAAAGACCCCGCATGCGGAGTCTTTTCGCTTTGTTGCTGATTTTCAGTCTGTTCGTTAGAAACTGTAGCCGATACCAAGTCCGATATTGCCTTTGAACTGCACGCGCTCAACGGGATTTTCGCCGTTTTTGTCGGCTATCATCACGCCGTTGTAGTATTTGAGCGAGGTGCTGAGCGTTACATTCAGCACTTTCAGGAATTGGTACGAGATGGCAAAGTCCCAATCGACATCGAAGTTGCCGAAACGGCGGTGGTTGGTTTTGTCCGACGGCCATTTGTATGGAGTAAACACGCCCACGGTCGAGATAATTTTCAGATTTTCGATGCGCGCATAGTTCACACCTGCTTTTGCCGAAAGACCGAGTTCGGCCAGCACTTTTTTGTCCTTGTCGATGCCGTATTTTGTGCGGAAATCGAAGTACTGTTCTGCGCCATCGGCATCGGTATAGCCCAAACTATCGACGGTGCAAGTCGAGATACGACCTGCTACGGGCGACACATACACCGAGAAAATTTCGTTGGGTTTCCAGTCGATACCGAGCGAAACATCGGTGTACGAAGGCGAGAGCCAACTCGAAATCGGCTTTTTGTAGTTGTCGCCATATTCGTAGCCTTTGGCATACTGCGATTTGAAGCCAGCCAGCGCGGTGAGATACCATGTTTTGTGGAATTCCCAGCCGAATTTGGTGGTGAAATTGATTTTGTCGTTCGATTTGCGCCACGGCTCGAAAGTGTTTTGTTGGTAGGTCATACCAAATTCGGTGTCGAGGTTGCTCTCCCATGCGATGGCGTTCTTTTTGTAGAGCAGTGTTACATTGGCGGCCGCCACGGTGGTTACATTGTTGTTGCCGCCCGCAGCCCAGTTCCAGAGGCCAGTGGCGCTAGCGTTGAGCGAGAGAATGCCTGTGCATTTCCAGTTTTTCTCCGCAACAGGTGCGGCAGCCGCTTCGGTGGCTTCGGCTGCTGTTTCGGTTGGTTCATCGGCAAAAATTGGCGCGCAGCAGAACACCGCCAAAGCCGCTAAAAGTAGTTTTTTTGTTTGCATAACGATATGTTTTGTTAGTATTCGCAGAAATCGCCGCAAAATTACAAAAAAAAACTCAAGGGGACTTCTATAAATTCCCCGTTTTGTAAAAAAAGTTTAGCGGGCTTCTATAAATTATTACGAGAAGTGAGGAGTTTTTTTTGAATAAAGAATAAGGAATGAAGACAAAAGACGAAATAGTGAGAAAGTGTATAAAGTGGAAAGTGTATAAAGTTAAAAAGTTTGTAAAGTTCATAAAGTTTGTAAAGTTTGTAAAGTTGAAAGTTTTTGTTGAAGCGAATAAATTTGTAAATCCGTCAATTTGTCAATTTGTAAATTGTTTTACTTCTTACTCCGAAAAAACGCTTATTATTTTCCGTCGTCTTGAATGAGTTGCAGCAGCCGTTCGACGGCTTGGCTGGCGGGAATGTTGCGCGCTACGCATTCGTTGCGGCGGTAGAGGCTTACACGGTCTTTTCCTGCGCCCACATAGCCGTAGTCGGCGTCGGCCATCTCGCCGGGACCGTTCACAATGCAGCCCATCACGGCAATTTTCAGGTTGCGCAGGTGCGCTGTGGCGGCCTTTATTTCGGCTACGGTGGTTTGCAGGTCGAACATGGTGCGCCCGCAACTGGGACACGAAATGTATTCTGTGCGACTGGTACGCACGCGCGCTGCTTGCAAAATGCTGAATGCCAGCGAATTAACATCTTCTGCGGCGATTTTTTCGTCGCTGTTGGTTATCAGAATGCCATCGCCAAAGCCATCGATAAAGAGTGGCCCGAGGTCGGCGGCGGTCTTCAGTTGTAGCGATTCCAAATTGCTCTCGGCATAGTCGCGCGCCAGCACCACAGGCGCATCGATGTGTGCCGCCGCAAGTCGGCAGAAGAAAGCGCGCATTTCGCCCACAGGATTTTGGTGGTGCGAGCGCAACAGAATTATCTGCGGATGTTGTCGCAACTGTTCTACCGTTTCTGGCGTGAGTTCATCGAGCGTGAGCGAACGCATTTGCGGCGCATTTTTGCCCAAAACGAAATCGGGTTGTGGCGTGTAGTTGCCTCTTTTTGCAGCGATAACCACAGGCGCACGGTTGCCGCCCACGCCGTCGATAGCGATAGTATGTCGTTTGGAAAATTGCAGCCGATTTGAATCGCCGTCCGTTTCGTCGATGGGCGCATGACCTGTGCGCGCTGCGATGTAGTTCACGAGTTTTTGCGCCACAGGAATTTCGCATTCGGGCGGTTCGCTCAACGACACACGCACCGTGTCGCCCAGTCCGTCGGCCAGTAGCGTACCAATGCCCACCGCCGATTTCACGCGACCGTCTTCGCCTTCGCCCGCTTCGGTTACGCCCAAATGCAGCGGATAGTACATATTGGCTTTGTCCATCTCCGCCACCAAAAGCCGCACCGATTGCACCATTACACGCACATTCGACGCCTTGACCGACAGCACGATTTGGTGAAACTGTTCGGCTTCGCAGAGGCGCAAAAACTCCATGCACGAGGCGGCGAGACCTTCGGGGGTGTCGCCGTAGCGGCTCATAATGCGCGGCGAGAGCGAACCGTGATTCACGCCGATGCGCAGTGCTGTGCCGTGCGCCTTGCACAATTCGATGAGCGTGTGCAGTTTTTCGCGAATTTTGTCGATTTCGGCAGCAAACTCCTCGTCGGTGTAGTCGCCGTGCTTGCTGGCCACGAAATTGCCTGGATTGATGCGCACTTTTTCGACTAACTGTGCGGCTTCGTTGGCTACATTGGCATTGAAATGAATGTCGGCTACCAGCGGCACTTGGCAGTTTTTGCGGCGCAATTCGGCGTGTATGCGTCCCAAATTTTGTGCTTCGCGCACGCCTTGTGTGGTAAAGCGCACCAATTCGCCGCCAGCCGCCACAATGCGTTCGGTCTGCGCTACCGAAGCGGCGATATCGTTGGTGTCGGTGTTGGCCATCGACTGAATGCGTATCGGCGCATCGCCCCCGATTGTTATATTTCCGACTTTTACTGCAGTTGTTTTGCGGCGTTTGTAGTTAATCATTTTTCAAAAGTGTGTAAAGTGAAAAGTGTATAAAGTCTGCAAGTTTCAAGTTGTCGATAACCGAAAAGCTGCAATTATTATTCATTTTTCATTGTTAATTATTCATTGTTTAATGCGGAGCATTAAACATGCATTGGATTATAGAGTTCGCCTGTCTTTTCGGAGGTTTCGTTTTGGCGTGGGAAGACGAGCGCGACATTGTTCTCGACGAAGTATTTTGTCAAGTAGTAAGGCAATCGCTCGAACAGCGGATTGTACGAAAGTGTGCCTTTGCGTGCCGATACGATGATGACCGAGTCGTGCGGTTTCACGGCTTTGGTTACGAACAGAAAATCTTCCCAGCCCGCTAGTTCGCCGAAGCGCACATTTTGCAAATTGGCATCGGTGCAGAGTTTTTTCAGAGCCACTTTGGTGGTGTTGGTGGCGTAGAAGAGTATTTTTGCACCGATATTGGTGGCGATGTTGCGCACGCGGTCGAACCACTGCTCGAAACCGAGTTCAAATTCGGCTTTGTCGGGCACAACTACCACAAGGCGTTTGATGCTGTTTATCGGGTTGCGCGGATTGTAAACAAAGATGTTTAGCCCACTCTCTTTGAGCAGTCGGTTGGTGATGTTGCCAAAAAATGTGTCGGCAAAACTGCTCTTTTTGTGCATCGTCAGCAGCAGGTCGGTGATGGCGTGTTCGTTCACGCTGTCGAGTATGCAGTTGGCCACATTCACGCCGTTTTTCACTATTCCTGTGAGCCGATTGTCGGTGGCGGCGGCCAAATTGGCGGCGGTGTCCATTAGTTTTTGTCCCGAAATGTGGTCGTTTTTGCCCGAATCGACATAGATGGCGTAGAGTGCGTTGTGGCTTCGCTGCGGCTTCAGCAGGTTGCCCACATCTATCAGGTGGCGCATGCCCTGTTCGCTGCTCATCGGTATCAAAATGCGTTCTGCGCTCTGTTTTTGGTGCGCAATTTCGGCACGCAACTCTTCGGTGGCCAGTTGCCGCGCGGCTTTTTCGGTAACTACAGTGCTGACGGTGCAGGTTATCAAAATCATCAGCACGCTGCCATTCAGCACGCTATCGTCCAGCAGCCCGATTTGGTGCCCAATCATGATGACGGCCAGCGTTACGGCGGCGCGTCCGCAACTCAATCCGAACAGTGTGCGCCGCTCGCTTGGGCGCATGTGCGTGGTCTTTTGCGTGAGCCACGCCGCCAACCATTTGGTAATGAGCACCATAGCGGTCATCACGGCGGCGGCCAACAGGCTGTCGGGACTTTCGGTAAAGGCACCGATGTTCATCATCATGCCTATCGAAATCAGGAAAAATGGAATAAAAATGGCGTTCCCCACAAACTCGATGCGGTTCATGAGTGGCGACACGCTCGGCACCAACCGATTGAGTGCCAATCCAGCGAAAAATGCGCCCAAAATGCCCGACAATCCGACGATTTCGGCCAATAGCGAGGCGAAAAATACGGCTGCCAGCAAAAAAATGTATTGCGCTACGCTGTCGCTCACCTTGTGCAAGAAAAAGCGTGCTACCTTGGGCAGCAGCCAGAAGACAACTGCGCCAAACAGCACCGTTCCAAGCCCGAAACGCACCCAATACCACGCACTGCCGCTGCCTTCGTGCAGCGCTTCGACCACGGCCAGCAGCAGCAGCGAAGCGGTAACGGTAACGACCGTGCCCGCCACGGCAATGCTCACTGCGCGACTTTTCGACACGCCCATTTTGCTGATGGCAGGATAGGCAATAAGCGTGTGCGAGGCGTAGATAGTGGCCAAAAGCGTGGCTGGAAGCCAGTCGAGCCGCAGCAGCCACACATTGGCAGCGATACCAAGCACCATCGGCACAAAAAATGTGTAAAGCCCAAACAGTGCGCCCTTTGCGCTATTGCGTTTGAAAGTGTTGAGGTCGATTTCGATGCCCGCAAGGAACATGATATAGAGCAGCCCGACCTTGCCAAAAAGTTCAAAACTCTGACCGTTGTCGAGCACATGCAGACCGTATGGCCCCAACGCCATACCCGCCAAAATCAGCACAATGATGTGTGGAATGCGGATTTTGCCAAACAGCGGCGCCAACAAAATGACAGTCAGCACCACAAGGAAAATCTGTATCGGGTCGGTCAGTGGCATAATTTAGTGTGAAAGTGTGAAAGTGAGAAAGTTTTGGTTGATTAGTTGATCGGTTGATTGGTCGTTGAAAAGTTGATGAGTTGATAAGTTGAAAAGTTTAACGCATCAATAAAGGTCTGTGGGGTTTATTTCTAGTTATAGCCCCCTTTCCCGTTTCCCCCGAAGGGGGAAAAGCCTTTGTCTAATTAAGAATTTTGAATTTAGAATTATGAATTTTTTCGTTCCAAAACGCCACAATCTTCAAATCTTCAAATAAATTAAATAATTGGAAATTAGGTAATTGGGTAATTGGGTAATTAAAATCACTGCTCACTTCTCACTAAAAAATTCCTCACTCCTAATTCCTCACTCCTAATTTTTCTTGCTACTTGTATCTTGCTACTAATTGCCCTTCGGTGTCATCGTAACAAGTGGGACAAGCATCTCTTCCATCGAAATGCCGCCGTGCTGGAAGGTGTCGCTGTAGTAGCCCACATAGTAGTTGTAGTTGTTGGGGTAGGCAAAAAAGTCGCTGCCTGTGGCAAAAATATACGCCGAACTGACATTCGGGCTTGGCAGACCAAATTTGGTAGGCTGCAAAATTTCGAAGACCTCTTTTTTGTTGTAATCCAGCATTTTACCCACTTTGTAGCGCAGATTGGTGTTGGTGTTTTTGTCGCCCACCACCTTGATGGCTTTGTCCACATGAATGGTGCCGTGGTCGGTGGTCAGCACCACTTTGTAACCCAATCGCGCCAATTCGCGGAAGAGTGGCAGCGCGCTCGAGTGTTTGAACCACGACTGCGTGAGCGAGCGGTAGGCCGAATCGGAGTTGGCCAGTTCGCGCACCATTTTGCTGTCGGTGCGGGCGTGCGACAGCATATCGACAAAGTTCAACACGCACACATTCAGCGGATTGCCGCGCAGAGTTTTGAGTTTCGCAACCACCTTGTCGCCAAACGACGACTCGTTGATTTTGTGGTACGAAAACGAAATATGTCGGCGGAAACGGTCTAACTGCGTCTGTATCAACTCTTTTTCGTTCAGATTTTTGCCTTCGTCCTCGTCTTCGTCCACCCAAAGGTCGGGAAACATTTGTTGAATTTGCAGCGGCATCAAACCCGAAAAAATGGCGTTGCGGGCATACTGCGTGGCTGTGGGCAGAATGGCGTAGTAGAGGTCTTCGTGGTCGAAAGTATAGAACTCGGCCAGCAGGTCGCGAATGGCCAGCCATTGGTCGAGCCGAAAGTTGTCGATGACCACAAAAAAGACCTTTTCGCCGCTATCGATGAGCGGAAAAATGTTGGTTTTGAACAGGTCGGGACTCATCACAGGGCGGCTCTCTGGCTGCTCGAACCAAAGTGGATAGTTGCGTTTGATGAATTTGGCGAAAACGCCGTTGGCTTCGGCTTTTTGCATGGCCAGCATATTCAGCATTCCTTCGTCGGCTTCGGCCAGTTCCATCTCCCAATAGACCAGTTTGCGGTAGAGTTCTTTCCACTCGTCGGCGGTCAGGCTGTCGCTTATCTGCGCGCCAATCTCCATAAACTGGCTGCGGTAGCCCGACGACACCTGTTCGGCTATCAACTCCTTTTGGTGAACATGTTTTTTCAGCGTCAGCAGTATCTGGTTGGGGTTCACAGGTTTGATAAGATAGTCGGCTATCTTGTTGCCGATGGCCATATCCATGATGTTTTCCTCTTCGCTTTTTGTAATCATCACCACGGGAACGGTGGGCGCAATCTGCTTTATCTGCGTCAAAGTTTCGAGGCCGCTGATGCCCGGCATATTCTCGTCGAGAAACACAATATCGAACTTTTGCTCGCGGCAGAGCGCAATGGCATCTTGACCATTGGTCGCCGTAACAGTTTCGTAACCCTTGCCGTTCAAAAAGATGATATACGGCTTCAGCAAATCTATTTCGTCGTCAGTCCAGAGAATTTTCATAATTGAATTTCAAATTTCAGAATTTCAGAATTTCAAATTAGGTTGATTAGTTGATCGGTTGATTAGTTGATTGGAACGCATTGGTGAAAGACTGTGAGGCAAAAAAAACAATCTTCAAATGAATTAAATAATTGGGAATTAGATAATTGGATAATTAAATTCACTGCTCACTGCTAACTTCTCACTTCTAACTAAAAATTCCTCACTCCTAATTCCTCACTTCTCACTTTTTTTTAAGTACGCTCGCTGGGTAGGCGGCCAACACAAATCCTAATGCAATTACCGTGCAAAACACAGCGGCTACATCGCCCCAGCGCACATCTACGGGATATTGTTCTACCACATAGCCCGCACCCATTTTGATGATGCCAAAATGTTGTTGCAGCGCACACAGCGCCACACCAAGCACCACGCCCGCCACTGCACCGTAAATGGCTATCATCCAGCCCTCTATCAGAAATAGATGCTGCACTTTGCGGTTGCGCGCACCCAAAGCCTCGAACAGCGCAATGTCGTCGCGTTTGTTTATCATCAACATCGATAGCGACCCGATGATGTTGCAGGTGGCAATGAGCAGTATGAACGCCAAAATCAGAAATGTGATCCACTTTTCGATTTGCAATATGCGGTAAAAGTCGGCTTGCTGCTCGTAGCGGTTTTTTACCGTGAAATCGTCGCCCAAAAGTTGCTGTATATCGCGCTGCACTTTGTCGGTGTTGGCATCGGCTTTCAGTCTGATTTCGACCGCCGAAACATCGTTCGGTGTGTAGTCGCACAACTCCTGCGCCAACGCTATCGGCACAAAAAGCGTGGCATCGTCGCTCTTTTCCTGCCCCGAGGCGAACACGCCCGACAGAAAGACCGTTTGGCGGTAGAAAGCGTTGTCGGGACGCGCCAAGTTCACACGGCTTTGGCGTTTTGGCACATAAATATCGATCGATTCGCCATAACCAAGTCCGAGCGTGCTCGACAGTCCAACGCCTGCCACTGCGCCCTCGTCGAGCGCAAAACGCCCATCGATAATAAGGTCGCGAATGCCCACCGCTTCGGCGTAGTTGGCTGCCACGCCACGCATTTCGGCGGGTGTCTGCTTGCCGCCAAAAGCCACCAGCGCATTG
The DNA here is from genome assembly GCA_963593685.1 of Segatella copri. Taxonomy (GTDB): domain Bacteria; phylum Bacteroidota; class Bacteroidia; order Bacteroidales; family Paludibacteraceae; genus W0P28-013. The sequence goes on along the minus strand of CAVBBP010000021.1, from coordinate 28,612 downwards.
CTCGACAGCACTTCGGAAAACGCCTGTACATCGCTCATGCGGCGTATGCGCCCAAAAGCGTCGGTGCCGACATCGAACACGCGCCCTTCGGCACTCTCGATGCGCAAATCGGGGTCGAACGCCACAAACGAGCCGTTCACAAGCGTTTCAAATCCGTTCAAAACCGACAGCACACACACCAAAGCCATGGTGCCAACCGCCACGCCGCACATCGACACCAGCGTGATGACATTGATGGTGTTGTGCGACTTTTTCGAGAACAGATAACGCTGCGCCACAAACAGCGACCAACCATATTTTGCGCGAAAACCCAAATTTGCCTCCGTCTATTTGTTCAGCAGTTCGTCGATGTGTTCCAACTTGTCGAGCGAATCGTCGAGCCGAAACTCGAGTTCTGGCACTACGCGCAACTGGTGCCGCACACGGTTGCCAAGTTCGAAGCGCAGATTTTTGGCGTTTGCCTCGATGAGCGGCATCAACTCTTCCTGCCGATTGGTGGGGAAAATGCTCAAAAACACGCGTGCAAGGCTCAAATCGGGCGTTACACGCACCTCGGTAACTGTAATCAAAACGCCCTGTTGGCGGCGCGCAAACAGCAGAAACAGTTCGCCCAACTCCTTTTGCAACAGGCGGCACACTTTTTCTTGTCGTGATACTTCCATATTTTTTCTTTTTTTTCGATGCAAAATTAACGATTTTTTTGTACTTTTGCAAATTGTATTTTGTCGTCGAGAAAAATCCGATGAATGGTCTGATAGAACACGAAGGCGTGGTGGTGCGCATCGAGGGCGCGCTGGCATTTGTGCGTATCGAGCAGCGTTCGGCGTGTGCAGCGTGCCATGCCAAATCGCTCTGCACGGCTGCCGACATGGTCGAAAAAGTGATAGAGGCCGATGTGCGCGCTGGGCAGACGCTTGCCGTGGGCGACCGTGTGATGGTAGTTGGTCACCGAAGTGTTGGCTTCAAGGCGGCATTTTGGGCGTTTGTTGTGCCGCTCTGCTTGATGTTTGCCACGCTGTTTGTTGTGCGCCACTTCACCACCGACGACGCCATTTCGGGAACGGCAGCACTGCTGGTGTTGCTGCCCTATTGCGGCGTGCTATTCGCCTTTAGAAAAAAAATGGCGGCGCGGTTTCGATTCACGGTGGGCGAAAAAATTGTTTGATGATTAGTAGTAAGAAAATGAGGCGTTTTTTTTTGAGAATAAAGAATAAGGAGTAAAGACAAAAGACTTCTTAATTAGCCAATTATTTAATTAATTTTGAAAGCGGCGTTGTTGAATACAAATAATTCATAATTCTAAATTCTTAATTAAATGCGTGGCTTTTCCCCTTTGGGGAAAACGGGAAAAGAGGTCACAAGAAAAATGAACAATAAAAAATGAATAATGAATAATAATTGCGGCATTCAAAATACCGACAATTTGAAATTTGAAATTTTTCTTAACCCCTACCCCTGCCATTCGGCAGGTATTCCCCCTATCCGCAGGGCGGCAAGGGGAGAGAATCGGGTTGAAAAAGGTTCGCAAGGTACAAAAACGACACTGCAATTTAGAAACTTGAGATAACTTAGGCAACAACATAAACTAGCCAAACCAACCGTCATGCGATTCTGTCCCTCTGCTTGGAGCGGAGCGGAAAGATAGGGGGACGAGGAGCGACAGCGACGGAGGGGGTTAGAAAGAAAATTAAGAATGAATAATTAAGAATTATTCGGTAGCCACGCCCAACTGCAAATAACCAAATCCACAGAAACTTTCACTAACGCGTTAAACTAATCAACTGATCAACCAAACATAGAAACAGCGCGCAGCGCGAGAAACATAGAAACTAGAAACCAGAAATTAGAAATTTATAGAAATCCCATTAATAAAAACCGAAAATGAATGTCATTGTAATCTCTTTGATTGTGCTTGGCGGAATCGGCTGCTTGTCGGCGGTCGTTTTGTATGTTGTGGCGCAAAAATTCAAGGTTGTGGAAGACCCGCGCATCGACCAAGTGGAGGCGGCTCTGCCCGGTGCCAACTGCGGCGGCTGCGGAAAGGCTGGCTGTCGTAATTTTGCCGAGGCGTGCGTCAAAGCCGACACGCTCGACGGACTGCTTTGCCCTGTGGGCGGCACACCTGTCATGAACAAAATTGGCGCTATCTTGGGGCGCGAAGTGGTGGCTGCCGACCCATTGGTGGCGGTGGTGCGCTGCAACGGCTCGTGCGCCAATCGCCCACGCACATCGACCTACAACGGCACACGCTCGTGCCGCATCATGGCCAATCTCTACGCTGGCGAAACAGGCTGCCGTTTTGGCTGCCTTGGCTGCGGCGACTGCGTGGCGGCGTGCCAATTTGGCGCCATCAAAATGAACAGCGAAACAGGCTTGCCCGAAGTGGACGACGAAAAATGTACCGCTTGCGGCGCATGCGTCAAAGCCTGCCCGAAAAACATCATCGAACTGCGCAAGAAAGGGCCCAAATCGCGCCGAATTTTTGTCAGTTGCGTGAACCAAGACAAGGGCGGCGTGGCGCGCAAAGCCTGCACAGCCGCCTGCATCGGTTGCGGCAAATGCGCCAAGGTGTGCGCTTTCGAGGCCATCACCATCGAAAATAATTTGGCATATATCGACTACACCAAGTGCCGTTTGTGCCGCAAATGCGTGGCAGAATGCCCCACGGGCGCTATTCACGAACTGAATTTTCCGCCGCGCAAACCCGCCGTAGAAGAGGAGCAGCCAGTCGCCGCCAACTGAAGTAAAAAACTGATAAACACAGCAATATGAAGACATTCAAAATAGGTGGAGTTCATCCACACGACAACAAAATTTCGGCTGGCGTGCCGATTGTAAAAGTGCCGCTGCCCAAGCAGGCCATCGTGCCGCTGAGCCAGCACATTGGCGCACCAGCGCAGCCTGTGGTCGAAAAAGGCGACCATGTGAAAGTGGGGCAACTCATTGCGCAGTGCGGCGGTTTTATGTCGGCCAATGTGCACGCGCCCATCTCTGGCGTGGTAAGCAAAATCGATGTCGCCACCGACGCGTGGGGACTGCCGATGCCCGCCATATTTATCGATGCTGAAGGCGACGGCGACGAGTGGCTCGAAACCATCGACCGCACGCCCGACATCAACCGCATTTGCAAACTCGAACCGCAGCAAATCATCGACCGCATAAAAGAGTGCGGCATTGTGGGCTTGGGTGGCGCTTGCTTCCCTACGCATGTGAAACTGACGCCGCCTCCTGGTTGCAAAGCCGATGTGCTGATAGTGAACGCCGTCGAATGCGAGCCTTACCTCACTTGCGACCACCAACTGATGATGGAGCGCAGCAACGAGATTTTCATCGGCATTTCGCTGCTGATGCGTGTGCTGAATGTGGAACGCGCCATCGTCGGTATCGAAAACAACAAACAAGATGCCATCGCACTCTTCCAAAAATTGGCTAGCCGTCATTTTGGTATCGAAATCTGTCCGCTGAAACTGCGCTATCCGCAAGGCGGCGAGAAACAACTCATCGATGCTACTATCGGTCGCCAAGTGCCGAGCGGCGCACTGCCCATTTCGGTAGGCGCAGTGGTGCAAAATGTCGCCACTGTTTATGCTGTTTACGAAGCGGTGCAGAAAAACAAACCGCTTGTCGAGCGTGTGATGACTGTAACCGGCAAAAGTGTAAAACGCCCAGGCAACTATCTGGTGCGCTTTGGTACGCCGCTCGCCGATGTGATAGAAGCTGCTGGCGGCATTCCCGAAGATACGGGTAAGATAATTGCTGGCGGCCCGATGATGGGGCGCGCCATGCAAAATGTGGCGATGGCGGCCAACAAACGCACATCGGGCCTGTTGCTGCTGCCTACGGCGGAAGCGGTGCGGCGCGAACCGCAAAACTGCATGCGCTGCGGCAAATGCGTCGAGGCTTGTCCTATGGGTTTGGAGCCCTATCTGCTGGCAAAACAGGCCGAATTGCAGCGTTGGGACGATATGGAACACGAACGGATAATGGACTGCATCGAGTGTGGCTGCTGCCTCTATTCCTGCCCGAGTTACCGCCCGCTACTCGACTATGTGCGCATGGGCAAAGCCACGGTGGGCGGCATCATTCGCGCCCGAAACGCCAAAAAATAGTCTGCCGATTTTCCTGAAAAAATTTAGAAACCGTATAAACAAAAAAATAATGAACAATCTGATAGTTTCTCCTGCGCCGCATGCGCACGCAAACAACTCCGTAACCAAAACGATGAGCCATGTGCTGATAGCATTGGCTCCCGCCTATCTGGTTTCGCTCTACTATTTCGGACTTGGTGCGCTCATTGTCAGTCTTACGGCGGTGGCATCGTGCGTGCTGTTCGAGTACCTGATTCAGCGTTTTCTGCTGAAAGGCAAAACCACCATCGGCGACTTGTCGGCCGTGGTTACAGGCTTGCTTTTGGCGTTCAATCTGCCGTCGAACATGCCTATTTGGATGGTGGTGATAGGCGCATTGGTTGCCATCGGCGTTGGCAAAATGTCGTTTGGCGGCTTGGGCAACAATCCGTTCAACCCCGCTTTGGTTGGGCGCGTGTTCTTGCTCATTTCCTTCCCTGTAGAGATGACCACTTGGCCGCGTCCGCTGGGACATTGGGGGTTGTCGGCTTCGTATATCGATGCCGAAACGGCCGCTACGCCGCTCTCGCTGCTCAAAGGTCATTTTGGCGAACTGCCCCAGCACATCGATTTGTTGCTCGGCAATATGGGCGGCTCGCTTGGCGAAGTTTCGGCGGTGGCACTGCTGATAGGCGGCATCTATCTGCTGGCTACACGCACTATCACTTGGCATATTCCAGTGAGCATTCTTGGCACAGTGGCGGCTTTCACAGCCATACTTCACGCTGCCAATCCCGAACTCTACGCCTCGTGCGATGTGCATCTGCTCACAGGTGGTCTGCTGCTCGGTGCCATCTTTATGGCCACAGACTACGCCACATCGCCCATGCACCCTTGCTCGCAACTGATTTATGGTGTCGGCATCGGTGTCATCACCGTGGTTATCCGCACTTTTGGCGCATATCCCGAAGGAATGTCGTTTGCCATTCTGATAATGAACGCTGTAACGCCGCTGCTCAACCACTACATCAAACCCAGACGCTTTGGCGAAAAAGTGAAAACTACGAAATAAGGGGGACAACGATATGGAACAACTAAAATCAAATTTTTTGAACATGGCTTTGGTGCTGACCATCATCAGTTTGGTGGCGGCAGGAGCGTTGGCGGCGGTCTATACGCTTACCGTCGAACCGATAGCGCTGGCCAAAGCACAAAAAGAGGAACAGGCTGTGCGCGAGGTACTGCCGCCATACACACGCACCGAAACGGATTCGGTGAACGGACTTGCACTGGTGCGCGCCTACAATGGCGACACATTTGTTGGAGCGGCCGTCAAAACGGAAGAGACAGGCTTCGGCGGCGCAGTGAAACTGATGGTCGGATTTGATGCACAGGGCAAAATCGTCAATTATTCGGTACTCGAACAGACCGAAACGCCCGGACTCGGCACCAAAATGGTCGATTGGTTCAAAACCGATAAAAACCACCAAAACATTTGCGGCCTCAATCCGTCGGAAGTGAAATTTACGGTCAGCAAGGACGGCGGCGACATCGATGCTATCACAGCAGCCACTATCAGTTCGCGCGCATTTTTGAATGCCGTGCGCAAAGCCTACAACGCCTACGCCGACAATCCGCAAGCCGATGGCATCAGCGGTGCTTCGGCGCAGCAACACAACGAAATCGCTGCCGATAGCGTGGCAGTGGTTGCCGACGAACAGCCCGAAATTGAGCCAGTTGAACTAACCGCGCCAGTTGCCAAGTCTGAGCCAGTCGTTAAAAAGTCAGCACCAGTGGCGAAACCTGCCCCCAAAACTGACACGGCGACAATCGGCACGCAAACTATTGTAGAACCCGAAAACAAAGATACACTATGAACAATTTCAAAGTCTTTTTGAACGGTCTTATCAAGGAAAATCCGACCTTTGTGCTGCTGCTGGGTATGTGTCCCACGCTTGGCACCACCACATCGGCACTCAACGGCATGAGCATGGGTTTGGCGACGGCTTTTGTGCTGATTTGTTCGAATGTGGCCATCTCGTTACTCAAAAATCTCATTCCCGACAAGGTGCATATTCCCGCCTATATCGTGGTTATCGCCACATTTGTAACCATCTTGCAGATGTGCATGGAGGCCTATTTGCCCGCCTTGTACGAGAGTCTTGGCCTCTTCATTCCGTTGATTGTTGTGAACTGCATTGTGCTTGGGCGCGCCGAGGCGTTTGCCGCCAAAAACAATGCGTGGCGCTCGCTCCTCGACGGTGCTGGCATCGGTCTTGGCTTCACCTTTGGACTGACGCTGCTTGGTTCGGTGCGCGAACTGCTCGGCACAGGCAAACTTTTCAGCCTCACGCTCTTCCCAGAGCACTACGGCATGCTGATTTTTGTGCTGGCTCCCGGCGCCTTCATCACACTGGGCTACCTCATCGCCATCTTCAATAAACTGAATCACAAATGAGATTTCAAATTAGGTTGATAAGTTGATTGGTTGATTGGTTGATGAGTTTAACGCATCAATAAAGATCTGTGGGGTTAAATCAATTTTCAAATATTCAACCAGAAACTAGAAACCAAAAATTACTTTACAGACTTTTCACTTTACAGACTTTTCACTTTACACACTTTATACACTTTTTACTAAATCATGTCATACATTCTTATTTTCATTTCGGCTCTGTTGGTGAACAATATCGTGTTCACGCAGTTTTTGGGTATCTGCCCGTTCCTTGGCGTATCGAAAAAGATTGACACGGCGCTCGGCATGGGCACGGCGGTTACATTTGTGCTGACACTCGCCACCATCGTTACCTATCTCATCAACCTGATGTTGGTCAAATTCCAACTCGAATTTTTGCAGACCATCGTCTTCATTTTGGTCATCGCTGCACTGGTGCAGATGGTCGAAATTGTGCTGAAAAAAGTGTCGCCAGCGCTGTATCAGGCGTTGGGCGTTTTTCTGCCGCTCATCACCACCAACTGCTGCATTCTCGGCGTTTCCATCTTGGTGGCGCAAGGCAATTTCAAAACATTTGGTGCCGATGCAGGTCTGCTTTCGGGGACGATGTTCGCCTTTGCTACGGCGTTGGGTTTTGCGTTGGCGCTCGTGCTGTTTGCTGGCATTCGCGAGCAACTTGCCCTGACCAAACTGCCCAAAGGCATGGACGGCACTCCCATCGCGCTCATCGTAGCAGGACTTCTGGCCATGGCTTTCATGGGCTTCTCGGGGGTGGTGTAGAAAATAGTTGAACTCTATCATCTTTGGAATGAGCAATTCAGCCGTCAATGCAATCCAAGCCACACTTTGGAACTATCAAATTGCCGACGAGTGGCAGTTCTCTCTTTTGTGCAACAAGCCCACGGAAGAGAGCCATTTTGCGCTGAAAAATTATTCCAAAAATGAGTATGTCGTAGATGTCGTACGCCTTGGGTTAGATGCCACTTGGCAACGCATTTGCAAATATGTGTTGCAGTTTGGCGAAACTGATTTTTTGCAAATCGACAATTTTGGCGAACTTTACGAAGAAGGCTTGGCCTTGAACGACAAAAGCCAAAAAAAGTCGAGTGGGCAGTATTTCACGCCAAAAGATGTAGCGCGCATTATGTCGCATTGGTTCGACAAAGTGAGCGGAGATGCCGTTTGTGATGTGGCTTGCGGCACTGGAAACTTGATACTGGCCTATTTTGAATCTATTGGCCGAGAACGCACGCAAGAAATTCTTGGCAGTGGCAAGCTGCATTTGTACGACAATGACAAAACGGCTCTAACCATTTGCGTAACATCGATTTTGTTGCGTTATGGGCAACAATTTTTTCATAAAATAAATGTGCATTGTGCCGATTTTTTGTCGCACGACACGAAACTCCCCCCTGCGAGCAAGGTTATCTCAAATCCTCCATACGCCGCCATAGCAAACATACCGCAAACATGGGAGCAGACAAAAACGATTTGCGAAACAAAAGAGCTGTATGCTGCATTCATGGAAAAAATCATGCGGCAGAGCGCAGGCGCAGTTATCATTACGCCATATAGTTTTATCGGTGGCAACAAATTTTTCCCATTGCGCATAGAAATGAATCGCCACAATGGTTTTGTCGTTTCGTTCGACAATGTGCCAGGGACAATTTTTAGCGGACGAAAGCACGGAATTTTTAACTCAAATATGGGCAATTCGGTGCGTGCGGCTATTACTGTTGTCGAAAATCAGCCCGATAAAAAAGGCTTCCGATTTAGTCCACTGATTCGTTTCAAAGCAACGGAACGCGAAAAATTGCTGATATGCAAGACTTTGGAAACTTTCGTTGGTAATGCTCACCAATTAGTTGATAATCAATACACTATGTTTGCCAAGTGCGACAAACGCCTCGAACCGATTTTTGACACTTGGAAAGCAAAAAGCACGCACAAATTAGGATTTTACACGAACAGCATTGGGCGTTATTGCTTGTCGATGCCAAATACTTGCCGCTATTTTACGGTGGCAGCCAACGAAACGCTCGAACGCAAAGGTCAAATAACATTGCGGTTCGACGATGAGAATGTGTTCAACTATGTCTATTGCATGATAAATTCGTCATTCGCCTATTGGCACTGGCGGCTCTACGATGGCGGTATCACCTATTCGCTCGGATTGTTGCGACAAATGCCGTTGTTTTTCGATTTGTTGACCGACGATGATAAACAATTTTTCCGAACGACTGCACAAGAGATGATTGCAAAAAGCAAGGAGTATATTGTTACAAAAAACAACATAGGCGTACAAGAAAATATCAAATATCCACGCAAGTACCGCGACAAAATCAATAGCCGCATGTTGCAGATACTTGGCTTGGATAGTTCTGCCGAAATCTTCGATATTGTTCACTCAAATATGGCGTTGGAGGTAAGCGTATGCGACGAAAAATAGAGCTATCGCTTCAACAAAGGGCGATCATGAGCGAATTTTACAATTTTGCGCCAACCAAAGTTGTTTACAACAAAAAGGAACGCAACGCACTCTGGAAAGTGCTTACCGAAGGGCAAATTTCTTCGTCGAAACTTGCACAAATCGAGTGCAAATGCCCTGCCATGCATCATCAAATTTTGCGGCATTATGATTCGGGCGACAACATTCAATCTGCCGTATTTTCGGAATGTGTTTATGCGCAGACTTTGGCAAACATCTTTGGACTTTGTGTCTTCCGAAATTGCTACGAAGATTCTGGATTTTTATCAGAAAAGATTTGTGATTTTTTGGAATCATACGCGTTGGTTCCACGCTATGTGTATCAAAATACCGAAGGGACTCGCATGCTTATTCAAGCAGGCGGATGCGGTGGTGTGGATAGCGCACTGATTACGATAATCGATTTTGCGGCATACACGATAGAGTTCAAAGAGCCAGGCGCAAAAACCAGCGAACCCGATTTGCCCAAATACGACGAAAACGGAAATCTCAAAATTACGAACCAATTTCTCGAAAATTATCCGCAATTTGGCGACATGCTCAACGAGCAGAAAAATTTGAATTTCTTTTCGGTTATGGGGAGTAATGTCAATGATTTTTCGTACGAAAGCATCAATACTGCAATTGTTGGCAACTATGCAGCGAAAAAATTTGCCGATGTTGTTTGCACCGAAGATGTGAATGGTTATTTGGTAATGTTGCCTATCAATCAGGTTCATCTCTGGGCAAAAATCGAAGGCGAAATTCGCCCTGCTGGGCGGAATCCCTATGCTGTTTGGACACCTGATGCCTTGGCTAAATTTCTTGAACAAAAAGGAGCAACGATAGACAATGGCATTGTGCGTATTTCACAGACAGAACTGACCACTGCAAAACCGCGCGGTGGTTCGGGTGTTTCAAGATACAAAATCAATTCACTGTTTTTTGTTCGTGCAGCAAATTGCCGCCCAAAAGGAGACGATTTTGAATTTTGTTTGTCCGATGTAAGACAACTCAACCCCACTATCGCAGCAAAAATGTTTTTCAAAAATCTGAAATACGCAGAGGTGAAAGAGCACTATTTTGAGAACAACAATTAGATAGAAGTAACCATTTTGTCCACCCTTTCGCAAAATATCGTGGCCGATTTGGAGGCGTTTCTTCCCGAAAATGCGTCCGAACCGATTTTTGTGCTGACCGACACCAATACGGCGGCGCACTGTCTGCCGCTGTTGCAGCGCGGACGGCTGACGCAGGCGCAAGTCATCACCATACCGAGCGGCGACGAACACAAAACGCTCGACACGCTTGCGCAGGTCTGGACGGCATTGGTCGAGTGCGGCGCAACACGCCACTCGCTGCTGGTGAATATGGGCGGCGGCGTGGTTACCGATTTGGGCGGTTTGGCGGCCGCCACATTCAAGCGCGGCATCCGTTTTGTGAATGTGCCAACGACGCTGCTTGGTGCTATCGATGCGGCTACAGGCGGTAAAACGGGCATCAATTTCTGCGGATTGAAAAACGAAATCGGGCTATTTGCTTCCGCCGAGGCGGTGCTGATCGACACGCGCTTTTTTCGCACGCTCGACCGACAAAATCTGCTTTCGGGCTTTGCCGAAATGCTGAAACACGCACTCATCAGCAACGAAACATTGCTGCACGAAACGCTGGCGTTCGACCTCGACAAATTTCCCGATGCAGAACTTAATGCGCTGATAAACAAGAATTTGGCAGTCAAAGAAAAAATCATTGCCAGCGACCCGACCGAGTGCGGCATACGCAAGGCACTGAACTTTGGGCACACTTTTGGCCACGCATTCGAAACGCTGTCGCACACCACCGACCGACCGCTGTTGCACGGTTACGCCGTGATGTGGGGCATGGTGTGTGCGCTCTATCTGTCGTGCCAAAAATTCAATTTTCCGAAGGCGATATTGACCGAAATTCTCTATTTTGCCAAAGAAAATTACGGCGCATTTCCGTTCGACTGCAAACAGTACGACACGCTGCTCGCGCTGATGCACCACGACAAAAAAAATCGGGCGCAAACCATCAATTTCACGCTGTTGGCGGGCGTTGGCGAGGTGCGCATCGACCAAACTGCCGACAAAAACGACATCTTCGCCGCACTCGATTTTGTACGCGAAAACTAAATGGGATTTCTATAATTGCTTTGTAGTGATTTTTTTCAAGAATAAAGAGTAAAGACAAAAGAGTAAAGACTTTTATCATTTGAAAATTTGAAGATTTGAAAATTTGAAGATTTGAAAATTTGAAGATTGGCGGTGCTTTGGAACGCAAAAAAATCAAAATTCTTAATTAAACGAAGGCTTTCCCCCTATCGGGGGAAACGGGAAAGGGGGCTACTGCCGCGACTTTTCTTTAATTCTTGATTTTGCTCGCACTCGGCATTGCTCAAACGAGTTTGACACTGCGCTCGCTCACTCGCAAAATTGGTTCGTTTCTTTTGGTTGTCAAAAGAAATGAACGAAAAAAACGGAAAATTTTACTTGCAAAACTTGAACTAATTTTATCACGGAACAGGGAATTTATAGAAGTCCCCTTAAAACAACAACCGATGAAAATAGCACTGATTGGATATGGAAAGATGGGCAAAACCATCGAGCAGGTGGCGCTGAAACGCGGCCACGAGATTGTCTGCATCATCGACAAGGAGAATCAAGCCGATTTCGAGTCGGCGGCGTTTGCTTCGGCCGATGTGGCCATCGAATTTACCATGCCTGCCGCCGCCATCGACAACTACCGCCGTGCATGGCGCGCTGGCGTGCCTGTGGTCTCTGGCACTACGGGCTGGACGGCGCAACTGCCCGACATTCAGCGCGAAATAGAGCAGGGCGGCCACACTCTTTTTTGGACTTCGAATTTCAGTCTGGGCGTGAACATCTTTTTCGAACTGAACCGCCATCTGGCGCACCTGATGAACCGCTTCCCGAACTACGAACCATCGATGACCGAAATTCATCACACCGAGAAAAAAGACGCGCCGAGCGGCACTGCCATCACGCTGGCCGAGGGCATTTTAGCCGAACTCGACCGCAAATCGGCGTGGGTTTTGGGCGCAAAAAATAGCACCAACGAACTGCCCATCGAGGCGGTGCGACGCGGACAGGTGCCAGGCACGCACATCGTGCGCTACGACAGCGATGCCGACACCATCACCATCACACACGAAGCCAAAAATCGTGAAGGATTTGCACTTGGCGCGATTTTTGCTGCAGAATTTGTAAAGGGGCGAAAAGGTTTCTACACAATGCACGATTTGTTGAACTTTAATTGAGAAAAACATGACGCTAAAAGAACGCTTGACACTGAAAGAACGCTTGGTACGACCACGCAAACAATACATCAAAGCCGCCGTTTGGTCGCTGCTCTACATACTGTTCATTGTTTGGGTAGGAAATTTCTGGTGGCTACTGTTGCTGCCGCTCATCGTCGATGCGTTTGTAACCAAATTCATTCCGTACGATTGGTGGAAAAAATACAAAACGACCAACAAAACACTCTACACCATTTTCAGTTGGGTCGATGCCATCGTTTTTGCGCTGGTGGCGGTCTATTTCATCAATTTGTATCTGTTCCAAAACTACCAAATTCCCACCTCGTCGCTCGAGAAGAGCCTGCTTGTGGGCGATTTCTTGTTTGTGAGCAAAGCCTCGTATGGGCCGCGCATTCCCAACACGCCACTCTCGTTTCCGATGGTGCAAAACACTTTCCCAGTGTGGCTCGGCGGCGGCAAATCGTATATCGACAAGCCGCAGTGGGACTACCGTCGGCTCAAAGGCTGGGATTCGGTGGAGAAGGGCGACATTGTGGTGTTCAACTTTCCCACAGGCGACACGGTCTGCACCAAAATGCAAAATCCCGACTACTACACGCTCTGCCACTATCTTGGGCGCGACTACATCGATGCACACCCTGCCGAGTTTGGCGAAGTGGTATGGCGACCTGTCGATAGGCGCGAAAACTATGTGAAACGCTGCGTCGGCACGCCGGGCGACACGCTCGAAATTCGCGATAATGTGGTCTATATCGATGGTGTAGCGGAGCCCGAGCGCGAGGGGCTGCAACTCAACTATTTTGTGCAGACTACGGGCGGACTGCTCACCGAAAAACTGTTCGAACGGCTTGGTATCAGCCGCGACGACCGCCAATTTGCCACGCCCGACGATGCGCCGTTTCTGCTCGAAGCGGGGTTCGACCTCACAAAACCGATTTATCACCTACCACTGACCGCCAACGCACGCCACAGTCTCGAAAAACAGAAGAGCGTGGCACGCCTGCAAGTAGAGCCAGAACACCGTGGCGGACGCGTTTTTCCGCTCTCTGCCGCCTATGGCTGGACGCGCGACAACTACGGCCCTATCTACATTCCACGGAAGGGAGCAACCATAGATTTGACACGCGAAAATCTGCCTATTTACGAGCGCATCATCTCGGTGTATGAACACCACACGCTGGCTGTGCGCGACTCTGCCATCATCATCGATGGCGAGGAGGCCACCACCTACACCTTCGGCATGGACTACTACTGGATGCAGGGCGACAACCGCCATAACTCGGCCGACAGTCGCTACTGGGGATTTGTGCCAGAAGACCACATCGTCGGTCGCCCCGTGTTCGTTTGGCTCTCGCTCGACAAAGACAAATCGCTCTTCGGCGGCAAAATCCGCTGGAATCGCTTCTTCAAAAATGCAGCCGATTGATGGAATTGGCGAGAAAGTGAGAAAGTCCGTTCCATGAATTGGTTGATCCACAGATTTTTAGATAGTTATAAAAAAACATTTTGCATTTTAACTTTTGGGGGTTAGTTGCATCTCATAGATAGAAGTACTTCTATTTATGTTTAACCCGTGGGGCGGCGTAGGCTTCTCCACACATTTCAAACACACACAAATGAAACGGTATTTTATCATGATGCTTGTACTCGCATTCAGTATGAGCATGGCGGCTGAAGAAAATCAGACCAAAGAACAAAAACGAGCGGCTCACGAGAAACAATTGACTGAGCAGACCAACGCCTACATTCAGTCCTTCGGGTTGAGCGGCGAGCAGGCGGAACATTTTCGCAACATCTATCTGGATTACAACAAAAAACTGCACGGCGTGAAATTGCTTTACAAAAAAGAGAAGCCCAATGACACGCTCACCGAAGAGGAGATAGAGGCGGCTATTCGCACGCGTTTCGCACGCCAAAAAGAGATTTTGAATATCCGCGAAACCTATTTCCACAAGTTGCGTACCGTGCTGAAACCATCGCAAATTCAGAAGATTTACGACGATGAGCGGGCGCGCAAAGAACGGCTACAGCACAAGCGTCCAGCAAAATGATTGACCGATTAGTCAAGACATACAACCAACCTCTGTACCGCTATTTGAGGCGTATGCTCCGCAACAGCGAAGACGCCAAAGATGTGTTGCAAAACACTTGGTTACAGGTATATATGCACCTCGGGGAACTGCGCAATCAGTCCTCCGAGCGTGCGTATCTCTATCGTATCTCCACTAATTGCGCCTATATGTGGCTTCGCAAGGAGCAGCCATTGGAGCCGATAAACCAAGTGGACGAATCGGTATTGCAGACGCTGCGCAGCGAGCCAGAGATAGAGATTGGGCAGGAACTTTTGGCGCACCTCGAACAGACCATACTGCGCCTTTCGCCCACCCAGCGCGCCGTCTTCAACCTGCGCTACCACGAGGATTTGTCGTACGAAGAGATTGCCTCGATTACGCAATCGACCGTAGGAGCCGCCAAAACAAACTACAGCCTTGCCAAACGCAAAGTGAGTTACTGGCTGACAGCGATGGTTTCGTCGCTGCTGTTGCTGATTGGTTTAGGCATAACTTGGCAGCAATACACCGCCCACGCTGCCGCGCCAGAGATAGTCTATGCCTCTGACGATTGGGCAGATTTTGCAGACGATGATCTATTTTTAGAATGATGAAAAAGATACTATTTTTCGGGTTGTGTTTATTCAGCCTTTACGGCACAGCACAAACAACATTGGAGTTCAGCAAAGAGCAACTACCATTGAGCGACGGTTCGACTTTGCCTTATCGAAAAATGCAAATAGAAGGCAATCAACCCATTTTGGTAATGTATCTGCACGGCGGCAGCAGTTGTGGCACCGACAACGAAACGCAAATGAACGAAGCGGGCATAGATTCGATTGCGCAATACCTTGTGCAGAGGAATCAACCTGCGGTTTTTCTTGTTCCGCAATGCGGCAATCGAACTAAAGGTTGGGGCGGAATGTCGGCACAGGTAAAGCAGTTATTCGACTTTGAATTGTCCAAAAACGCGGCAGACAAAAGTCGTATCTATATTTTTGGCGGCAGTATGGGCGGCACAGGCACTTGGAAAATGCTATCGCTCTATCCAAATTATTTTGCAGCCGCCATGCCATGTGCAGGAAATCCCAAAGGTATGAGTGCAGAAAATATCTCGACAACTCCCCTCTATACCGTGATGGGACTTGCAGATAAAATAATGGGCAGCGATGTGCGCGCAACAGTGGAAACTTTAATTTCCCAACTAAAAGCAATGGGCGACGATGTCGTGTTTGAAACCGTTGAAGGTTGGACGCACGAAATAACCTGCATTCAGAGTTATTCCACACCACGATTAGATTGGGTATTTTGCCATAAAAAGGAGGACAGCGAGCCAGCAACAAATATCGTAACAACTCTAATAGACACAACAGACGACCTTTGGTACGATATGAATGGAAGGTGCTGGAAACGCCCAACAACGCAAGGCATTTTCATTCACAATGGGAAGAAAGTTGTCGTTGGCGCAGATTTGCAAATTCTTCCATAAAATACTCTATTACGGCACTACACTGCACCGCATAAAGCAAAAATAATCCCCGAATTTTCGGGGATTATTTGTTTGTTTATCGGTCTGAAAAGATCAGAGCAGATGCCAAGTTACGGTGAGGCCTGCCATAACGATGCTGACCATCGACATCAGTTTGATGAGGATGTTGAGCGAGGGACCAGCAGTGTCTTTGAATGGGTCGCCAACGGTGTCGCCAACGACGGTGGCTTTGTGGCATTCGCTGCCTTTGCCGCCGTAGTTGCCCTCTTCGACATGCTTTTTGGCATTGTCCCACGCACCGCCAGCATTGGCCATGAACACAGCCAACACAAAGCCGCAACTCAAGCCGCCAATCAGCAAGCCAAGAACACCAGCCACTCCCAAAACCAAACCAGTAACCACTGGCACAATTATCGCTAAAAGCGACGGCAACAGCATTTCGTGCTGCGCGCCTTTGGTCGAAATGGCAACGCAACGCGCATAGTCGGGATCGGCTTTACCTTCGAGAATGCCAGCAATTTCGCGGAATTGGCGGCGCACCTCTTCGACCATCTTTTGGGCGGCGCGACCAACGGCGTTCATCGTCAAACCGCAGAATAGGAACGCCATCATAGCACCGATAAATATGCCAACCAGCACGATTGGGTTCATCAGATGCACATTGTAGGCCTCCATAAAATCGATGAGCGATGCTTCGGCGGCAGCCATACCGTTGGGCAAAGCCTCGCCAAGTCGCACCAGCGCAATTTTTATCTCTTCGACATACGATGCGAGCAGTGCCAAAGCCGTGAGTGCGGCCGAGCCAATGGCAAAGCCTTTGCCCGTGGCAGCCGTGGTGTTGCCCAGCGCGTCGAGTGCATCGGTGCGTTGGCGCACTTCGGGGTCAAGACCGCTCATTTCGGCGTTACCGCCAGCGTTGTCGGCTATCGGGCCGTAGGCATCGGTGGCCAGCGTAATGCCAAGCGTCGAAAGCATACCGACTGCCGCAATGCCAATGCCGTACAAACCGAGCGAGAGGCTCTGCGATGTAAATTCGAGCGTAAAACCGTTGGCACAAAGATAGGCCAAAATAATGGCTATGCCCACTGTGATAACGGGAATCGCCGTCGAAAGCATGCCGAGTCCAAGTCCCGAAATGATGACCGTTGCAGGACCTGTTTGCGAACTTTCCGACACTTTTTGCGTAGGTTTGTAGGTCTGCGAGGTGTAGTACTCGGTCGATTTGCCGATGATGACGCCCGCCAGCAGTCCCACTACAACCGACAGCGACACTTGCCACCATTGGTCGGTTTCTGTGCCGAAAAGCCAAGCAAAAATACCAAATGTGGCGACTGCAATCAGCACGGCGGCGGTGTTTGTGCCGCGACTCAATGCCGACAAAAGTTGTTTCATGCCAGCGCCCTCTTTGGTTTTCACCATGAAGATGCCGATGAGCGACAGCAGTACGCCCACCGCTGCAATGAGCGACGGCGCGAGTACGGCTTTCAACTGCATTCCCTCGACGGCCGAGGTGGCAAACGCCGATGCACCGAGTGCCATCGTGGCAAGAATAGAGCCCGCATACGATTCATACAGGTCGGCACCCATGCCAGCCACATCGCCCACATTGTCGCCCACATTGTCGGCAATGGTAGCGGGATTGCGCGGATCGTCCTCGGGAATGTTGTACTCAGTTTTGCCCACCAAATCGGCACCAACATCGGCGGCTTTGGTGTAGATACCACCGCCCACGCGCGCAAACAATGCCTGCGTTGATGCACCCATGCCAAAGGTCAGCATGGTGGTGGTGATTATAATAAGGTGATTTTCGGCAGGAATAAAGTGGTCGAGCACCAAGAACCACACCGAAATGTCGAGCAGTGCCAAGCCCACAACGACCAAGCCCATCACTGCGCCCGAGCGGAAAGCCACTTGCAAGCCGCTATTGAGCGACTGCCGAGCAGCATTGGCGGTGCGTGCCGAAGCGTAAGTGGCGGTCTTCATACCGAAGAATCCTGCCAAACCCGAGAAGAAACCGCCCGTGAGGAAGGCGAACCACACCCAGCCGTTTTGCAGACCGCACAGCGCCATCACGCCAAATAGTGCCGCCAAAATGACGAACACAATCGCCACCACTTTGTACTGCTGTTTGAGGTACGCCATGGCACCTTGGCGCACATGCGCCGCAATTTTTTTCATCAAATCGGTGCCTTCGTCTTTTTTCAGCATTTGGCGATAGAACAGGTAGGCCATCGCCAGCGCCAGCACCGATGCCGCCAAAACGGCATAAATCAACAGTTTAATTTCCATAATGTGTTTTTTAGGTTAGATATTTGGTTAATTGTTTTGCAAAAAATGCTTATGTGGCGAGCAGCGACAAAATTGACTGCAAAATGGCCACACTGTATTTGGCCGAAAAATCGGTTTTGAAGCGTTCGGCTTGCGCGTCGTTGGCGGTCTCGTTGGCGGTTTCCGAAACGATACGCACAAAGACAAACGGCACCGCAAAATCGACGCACACTTGCGCCATTGCGCCGCTCTCCATATCGGCACACAGCACCGACGGCAAATTGCGATTGATGGCGGCTTTGCGCGCCGCACCCGTTATCAGCAGGTCGCCACAAGCGATGTCGCCAAGGTGCAATTTTGGCACTGCAATGCCGTAGCCAAGCAGTTGCCAGCGCAGGTCTTTCGACTGTTTCAACAGGTTATGCACGGCGTTTGCCGCCAACCGCTGGTCGTGTTCTTGCGTGGCATACGAGGTCGCGCCCGACAGCGGAATTTCGTAACGGCGGAAGAGCGGCCGCATATCCATATCGTGCTGAAAAAGCCGCTGCGCCACCACAATGTCGCCGATATTCAGTTCGGGAACGACTGCGCTCCCCAAGCCTATCGACACCACAAAATCGGGCTTAAACCGCTCCAGCAAAAGCGACATAGTAATGGCCGCCGCCACCTTACCCCAGTGCGAAAAGACTGCCACCACCTCGTGGTCGGCATAGTCGAAAGTGTAGAACACACGCCCACACGCCTCCACAACCTCCTTGTGTTCAAGTGGTTCGACGAGCCGCTCAATCTCCTCGTACTGCGCTGTTACAATGGCAATTTTCATTTTTTTTCAGTGTGAAGTGTGTAAAGTGTATAAAGTTGAAAGTGTTTCTAGTTTCTAGTTTCTGGTTGTTTGGTTAATCCATTAATTTGAAATTTGAAATTCTGAAATCTGAAATTGCGGCTTCGCCGCATCACTTCTCACTAATTTCAAAGTTTCGCTTTGATGGCTTTCGAGGCTTCTTCGTAGCCGGGTTTGTCGAGCAGGGCGAACATATTTTTCTTGTACGCCTCCACGCCCGGTTGGTCAAACGGATTCACGCCAAGTATGTAACCGCTTATGCCACAGGCTTTTTCGAAGAAATAGAGCAGTTCGCCCAAATAGTATTCGTTCAGCGTAGGCAGTTCTATTTTCAGATTTGGCACACCGCCATCGACATGCGCCAGCATGGTGCCAAGTTCGGCCATCTTGTTCACCTCGTCCACGCGCTTGCCAGCCAAGAAATTGAGACCATCGAGGTTGGCGTCGTCGTGCGGCACGCGCACTTCGTGGTTCATTTCGTCCACCGAAATCACCGTTTCGAATATGGTGCGCTCACCGTCCTGAATCCACTGCCCCATCGAGTGTAGGTCGGTGGTGAAATCGACCGACGCGGGGAAAATGCCTTTGTGCTCCTTGCCTTCGCTCTCGCCGTAGAGTTGTTTCCACCACTCCGACACATAGTGCAATTTCGGGTGGAAATTGACGAGAATTTCGATTTTTTTGCCCGACCGATAGAGTTCATTGCGCACGGCGGCGTATTGTGCTGCAGGATTTTCGTCGAATTTTTCCGATGCGCAAACCTCTTGCATACGCATGGCGCCCGCCACCAGTTGGCGCACATCGAAACCAGCCGCAGCAATGGGCAGCAAGCCCACAGGCGACAACACCGAAAAACGACCGCCCACATTGTCGGCAATAACGAAAGTTTTGTAGCCCTCTTGTGTGGCCAAAGTGCGCAGAGCGCCGCGCGATTTGTCGGTGATGCAGACAATCGCCTCTTTGGCAGCGGCTTTGCCCTGTTGCGCCTCGAGTTGCGTTTTCAGCATACGGAAAGCCAGCGCAGGCTCGGTAGTCGTTCCCGATTTCGAAATCGAGATGATGCCAAACCGCTTGTTTTTCAGCATCTCCTGCAATTCGTAGAGATAATCTTCGCCGATGTTTTGCCCAGCATAGACAATCACTGGCGCATCGTGTTTGCATTTGAGCCACTCAAACGAGTTCGACAGTGCCTCGATAACGGCTTTTGCGCCTAGATAACTGCCGCCAATGCCGACAACTACCACCACTTCGCAGCGTTCGCGCAGTGTTTTTGCGGCGGCTTCTATGGCATCGAGTTCAGCCACAATGTCGCTCGGCAGCCGCAGCCAACCAAGAAAATCGTTGCCTTTGCCCGTGCCTTCGTGCAACATACGCAAGCAGTCGGCGGCCTTGCCCGCATACGATTTCACAGCGTCGGCCGAAACAAAGCCATACGCCTTTTCGATGTTCAGTTTAATGTCTTTCATATTTTTGCAAAATTTCAAATTTCAAATTGGGTTGATTAGTTGATTGGTTGATGAGTTGATAAGTTTAACGCATTAGTGAAAGTTTCAGATTTCAAGTTTCAAGTTGTTGAGGCGTTTAATTGTTTAATCGTTTAATTGTTTAATCGTTCGGACGCACGCGGTGCGTCCCTACTTTCACACTTTCACACTTTCGCACTTTCACACTTTCGCACTAAAAAACTCCTCACTCCTCATTCCTCATTCCTCACTCTCTTGCTACTTGCTACTATTTACTGCAACTTCTTCGTCAGTTCGCGCATGACGCTTGCGGGCAGGCGGCGTTGGTAGAGAATGGCGTACACGGCATCGAGAATCGGCATATTCACTTGGTATTTTTCGTTTATCTCGTGTATGCATTTAGTGCCGTAGTAGCCTTCGGCTATCATCTCCATCTCCACTTGGGCGGTTTTCACGCTGTAACCTTTACCTATCATGGTGCCGAAAGTGCGGTTGCGGCTGAATTTGGAGTAGGCCGTTACGAGCAGGTCGCCCAGATAGACCGATTCCTGCAGATTGCGGTGAAACGGATGCACGGCGTTGCAAAAGCGGTTCATCTCCTGAATGGCGTTCGACACCAGCACCGCCTGAAAATTGTCGCCATATTTCAGTCCGTGGCACACGCCCACAGCGATGGCGTAGATATTTTTCATCACCGATGCATATTCAATGCCGCAAGTGTCGTCGCTGATATAGGTCTGCACATAGCGGTTGGTGAATAACGGCGAAAGTTGCCTCGCGCGGTCGCGGTCGGCACAAGCGATAGTAAGGTACGAAGTACGCTCCAACGCCACCTCTTCGGCGTGGCACGGTCCGCTCAACACGGCTATCTGCTCGAAAGGCAGTCCGTACATCTGGTGGAAATACTCCGAAACGACCATATTCTCGTCGGGAACGATGCCCTTGATGGCCGACACCACTATTTTACTGTCGAGCCGCAGCCGCAGTTTTTTAAGGTGTTGTTTCAAGAATGGCGACGGCGTGGCAAAAATCAGCACATCGGCATTTTTCACTGCCTGATTTATTTTCGAGGTGAAATGTATGCGGTTGATGTCGAATTTCACGCTCGATAGGTACGACGGATTGCGGCTTGTGCGCACAAACTCGTCTATTTGGTCTTGACGGCGCATGTACCAGACGATTTCGGGTTGCGAGTCGAGTACAATTTTTGCTATACCCGTCGCCCAACTGCCGCCGCCTATCACTGCGACCCTCAAATGACTCTCATTTTTCATATTTTTTTGCTCTATTTTGGTCTGGACCGAAAACGACTGCACACCGCCACACGCACGACAACTGTTTGCACACCAAAAACTTAGCAAACCGCGCACGCGCCACAGCCAGCAGCCAACGCCAGCAAACATTCAATCGACAAATGTAGTCATTTCTTTTGTAATAACGCAACTTTTTTGCCGAAATCCACACGCAGCCATCACAATCGGCTGAATATCAGACAAAAAAAAGTAGTACATCGACAAACGGCGAGATACACAAAATCTATTTAGGGAATTTATAGAAGTCCCCATATAGGATTTTGGTGCTGTAATCCGAATAACCAAATCCACAAAAAACTTTATGCACTTTATGAACTTTCGACTTTACACACTTTATACACTTTTCACTTTATACACTTTTCTCTTTACACACTTTCACACTTTCAAACTAATTTCGTATCTTTGCAGTCCGATTTAGTTGGATTTGGTTTTTGATAACAATCCGAGTGAGTTGGATTGCGATTTTTGGGTAATTTTGAATTAGTTGAAAGTAAAAGACAATGAAAAACAAGTACATCGACCTGATTGAGCAGGCTTTCGACCTGTCGAGCGAAGAGTTTACCATCGAAGATGGCGAACTGCATTGGTTTGGCATTCCGCTGATGGATTTGATAAAGCAGTACGGAACGCCGCTGCGCCTCAGTTACCTGCCGAAAATCAGTCAAAATATACAGCGCGCACGCCGTATGTTCAATGTGGCGATGGCCAAAGTCGATTACGCTGCCGACTACCAATACTGCTATTGCACCAAAAGTTCGCACTTCTCATTTGTGATGGAAGAGGTGCTGAAAAATCGCGTAAATATCGAAACTTCGTCGGCATTCGACATCAACATTTTGGAAGAATTGCACAAATCGGGCTTACTCAAACAGGACACTTACATCTTGTGTAACGGATTCAAACGCGCCCAATATGTCGAAAATATACAAAATTTGATTCGCAGCGGATTCACAAATGTAATTCCGATACTCGACAACAAATTTGAACTCGATCTGTTCGACGACGACCTCGAAATGAATGTGGGCATACGCATTGCCGCCGAAGAAGAGCCGAAATTCGACTTCTACACATCGCGCCTCGGCATACGCTACAACGACATCATACCCTACTACAAGCACCACATTCAGCACAATCCGAATGTGAAACTGAAGATGTTACACTTTTTTATCAACACGGGCATACGCGACACGGCCTACTATTGGAACGAGTTGAACAAAGCCGTGAACCTCTATTGCGAACTGAAAAAAATCTGCCCCGAACTCGATTCGCTCAACATTGGCGGCGGATTTCCCATACAAGCGCACCTCGATTTCGAATACGACTACGAATATATGGCCGAAGAGATTGTGTCGCAAATTAAAAAGACCTGCAACAACTACAACACCGCCGAACCGAACATTTTTACCGAATTTGGCTCCTACACCGTGGGCGAAAGCGGCGCCATGCTCTACTCCATAGTGAACCAAAAGCAGCAAAACGACCGTGAATTGTGGAACATGATCGACAGTTCGTTCATCACCACGCTGCCCGACACTTGGGCGTTGAATCAGCGGTTTGTGCTGCTTGCTGTGAATAATTGGGACAAAGAGTACGAGCGCGTGCATTTGGGCGGACTTACCTGCGACAGCGAGGACTATTACAACGCTGAGGCGCACTCCAACGCTGTGTTCCTGCCCAAAAACGAGCGGGAAGGCGAGCAGTTCGTCGGATTTTTCCACATGGGTGCCTACCAAGAGGCTTTGAGCGGCTACGGCGGCATACAACACTGCCTCATTCCTGCCCCGAAACTGGTCGTCATCGACCGCGACGAAAACGGCGACTACACCACCAAACTCTTCGCTAAAGAGCAAAGTTACAAATCGATGCTCAAAATTTTGGGCTATTTGTAAAAGAGTGGGAAGTGTGTAAAGTCTATAAAGTGTAAAGTTTGAAAGTAGGGACGCAGCGAATGCGTCCTTTTTTTGTTGATTTGCGGATTTGCAGATTTGGTTCTCCAACCCCTCCGCTTCGCTCGTCCCTTTGCAAGGGAGACAGGTTCTATTTCAATTAAGAATTTTGAATTATGAATTAGCGCGTTCAAAAGCGCTGCCAATCTTCAAGTTTCAAGTTGTCGGTATTTTGAAAAACGCCGCAATTATTATTCATTGTTCATTTTTTTATTGTTAATTTTTCTTATAGCCCCCTTTCCCGTTTCCCCCGAGAGGGGGAAAAGCCTTCCGTTTAATTATGAATTTTTGCGCCCAACACCACCCAATTTGATTAGATAATTGGAAATTAAGAAATTGGGTAATTAAAAAGTCTATGTTCTATGCTCTATGTTCTCAAAATCTCGTCTTGCTACTTGCTACTCACATCTTGCGACTATCGAAAATACAGCAAAAGCGCCACTGTTGTGACGCTTCTACCGTTTAATGTGTTTTGGTTCGATTACTTTTGGTTGAACAGGTAGCGAACACCGATGGTAATGCCACCATAGAGTCCGTAGTCATAGAAACCTGCACCGCCATCGTAGAAGAATGCTCCAACATTCGGGCGATAATCAACCGAAAGTTCGAGCGGGAACCAGAAATCGTAGGCCACACCACAGTGTCCAACTACACCAGCGTAGCCAGCACCCGATTCATAGGTCCACCAGTAACCAGCACCAGCACCAACGCCAAGTGCCCAGTTCCACTCACCTTTGTTGTCCCAAGGAATTTTGGTGTTGAATGGGTTGATCCAGTCGTAGGTGCAGGTAGCGCCAATACCAGCGAATGCAGGGAGATTGACCGCCAAGTCAATCATGTTTGCCTCGCCCAAATTGTGCTGATACGACACATCGAAACCATAACCGATGTTACCACCGATAGCGCGCGGTTGCGCATTCGCAGCCACCACCGCCAGCGCGGCAACAGCCAAAGTAAAGAATAACTTTTTCATCATTGTTAGTATGTTTTAAGTGTGTGAAATAAACCAACGATTAATTGCTACACTTTTTCGTGGGTCAATTACGCTACAAAAGTACACAATAATTTAGAAAAACAAAATCTTTTTTGTTAAAAATACACAAAAATTTATCAACAGGTACAAACACTTGGTTTTTACCTGAAAATCAAGTGTTTAATGTCAATTTTCGGGTTGGCACAAATTTGAATTTTTGACAAATCGATACTCCCAAAATCAAATTTTGTAGGTGAAATGGCGTAGCAACAGCACGCCCCAATTTTTAGCGGCAAAAAGTGTAGCAATTAATCGTTCGTTTAATCAATTCACTAATTTAATAACCACTAAAAACAAAACGACATGAAAAAAGCAATTCTTTCTGTAGCATGTGCCGTGGTCTTGGCCATGGGTTTGACAAGTTGTGCAGCCGTCAGCACTGTTGGTAGCATCTATACCAGCACCACGGCTCCGGTTGCCATATCGAGCAACCAAATGGGAACTAAAGTTGGCGAAGCCCGCATTCTCAACATTCTTGGTGTTGTGGTACTTGGCGACGGCGGCATACAGGCTGCTGCCAAAAAGGCTGGCATCACACGCATCAGCCATGTCGATGTCAAGACATTCAGCATCTTGGGCGTTTACACCACGGTGGACTACATCGTTTACGGTAACTAATTGACAATCGTCGAAAAAAAACGAGGGAATGTTGCAGCTCGACGAGCCTCGAGTTGCGGCATCCCCTCTCTTTCTGTGCTATGAAACGATATATTTTTGCAATAGTTTTTCCGCTCTTTGCGCTGTCGGCACTGGCAGCGAAGACGGAGGAGTTGTATATGCTGTACAACCGAAGCGACGGCAGCAAGTTGTACTATATCCGCGAGCAACCGATGACGGCCACCAATGGCGGCAAAGGGCAACTGACCTACGATATCACCTATATCGATTCGGATACGCTATCCACATGGCGGCTTTCGGTTACGGTGCCCACGCGCTTGAGAATCGACTCTATCGGCTTTCGGCGCGGCACAACGGAACAGATAGTACCCGTTACCCTACTTTACCGCGAGCCTGCCAAAAAAGATTGGGAGCATCGCATCGAGGCCACTTTGCCTTATTCGGTAATCAAAACGCTGTTTGCACCCGATCCTGCCTTGCAGATTGTGGTGTATCATGCCGACGGGCGTTGCATCTTTACCCGCTTGCCGCAAAAGGATTGGGCGAACCTCTGCACGCAGATGCGCGATGTGTTTTGGGTCATCGAGAACGACAGGCGCTAAAGGAGCAGAATTTAGTAGCAAGACGAATGAGGAGTTAGGATTTTTTGAATAAAGAATAAGGAATAAAGACAAAAGACGAAATAGTGGAAAGTGTATAAAGTTGAAAGTAGGGACGCACTGCGTGCGTCCGAACGCTTCAACGCTTCAATGATTCGATGATTGTAGGGACGCGGCATGCCACGTCCTTTTTTTGTTGAATTGTTGATTTGGTTATTTGCGGGAAATCAATCTTCAAATAAAGCACTTTTTACTTTCCACTTTATAGACTGTCATACTCTCGCACTTTTTCTCACTTTTTGCAGTTCGCACAAAAATCATTAACTTTGCATTTTGATGAAGGGAATTTCTATAAATTCCGTTGTAGTGATTTTTGAATTTTGGGGCTAGCAGATGTTTGGCTTGAGCGAAAGCGCAATGCGGTGGCATTATAATTGAGTGAAAATCAAAGAGATGCAGTCCAAAAACAAAAAGCGCACAAAAGTGTTTCGAAATCCGTCATTTGTTAAAATTTTCATAAAACGGGGAATTTATAGAAGTCCCCTGAGATCAGAAAAAAACGAAAAATAGTATGAAACAGTTCAAACGGACACTCATCACATCGGCCTTGCCCTACGCCAATGGCCCTGTGCATATCGGACATTTGGCGGGTGTTTACATTCCTGCCGACATCTACGCGCGCTATCTGCGCCTGAAAGGCGAAGAGGTGCTATTCATCGGCGGCAGCGACGAACATGGCGTGCCTATCACCATACGCGCCAAAAAAGAGGGCATCACGCCGCAAGATGTGGTCGATCGCTACCACAAACTGATAAAAGAGTCGTTCGAAGAGTTTGGCATCGCTTTCGATATCTATTCGCGCACCACATCGGCTACGCACGCCCAGATGGCGTCTGATTTTTTCAAAACGCTTTACGACAAAGGCGAATTTATCGAAAAAACTTCGGAACAATACTACGACGAAGAGGCGCATCAGTTTCTTGCCGACCGCTACATTACGGGCGAATGTCCGCACTGCCACGCACAGGGGGCCTACGGCGACCAATGCGAAAAATGTGGCACATCGCTTGCACCGACCGAACTGATAAACCCGAAATCGGCCATCAGCGGCAGTAAACCTGTGATGCGCACCACAAAACATTGGTACTTGCCGCTCGACAAACACGAAGCGTGGCTGCGCCAGTGGATTTTGGAACAGCACAAAGAGTGGCGTCCAAATGTTTACGGTCAGTGCAAAAGTTGGCTCGACCTTGGGCTGCAACCGCGCGCCGTGAGCCGCGACCTCGACTGGGGCATTCCGCTGCCCATTCCAAACGCCGAAGGCAAAGTGCTTTATGTCTGGTTCGATGCGCCCATCGGCTACATCAGCAACACCAAAGAGTTGTGCGATGCGCACCCCGAACACGGCCGTTGGGAGACATGGTGGAAAGACCCCGAAACGCGCCTCATTCACTTCATCGGCAAGGACAATATCGTGTTCCACTGCATTGTTTTCCCCGCCATGCTCAAAGCCGAAGGCAGTTACATTCTGCCCGATAATGTGCCGAGCAACGAATTTATGAACCTCGAAGGCGACAAAATTTCGACCTCGCGCAACTGGGCGGTTTGGCTCAACGAATATCTGGTCGATTTTCCCGGAAAACAAGATGTGCTGCGCTATGTGCTAACGGCCAATGCGCCCGAAACCAAGGACAACGACTTCACTTGGCGTGATTTTCAGACACGCAACAACAGCGAATTGGTGGCCATCTATGGCAATTTTGTGAACCGTGCGTTGGTGTTGACACAAAAATACTTCGATGGCTGCGTGCCTGCTCTTGGTGCACTCACCGACTACGACCGCGAAACGCTGCACGAACTAGCCGCCACCAAAGAGCGTGTGGAGCAACTGCTCGACAATTTCAAATTCCGCGATGCACAAAAAGAGGCGATGAACCTTGCGCGCATTGGCAACAAATACTTGGCCGACACCGAGCCGTGGAAACTGATAAAAACCGACGAAGCGCGCACCGCCACCATTCTGCACATTGGCTTGCAAATAGCCGCCAATTTGGCCATCGCTTTCGAGCCGTTTTTGCCATTTTCGAGCAAAAAATTGCGCCAAATGCTAAATATGACGACTTGCCGCTGGAGCGATTTTGGGCGCAACGACCTGCTGCAAACAGGCGCAAAACTTGGCACGCCAGAGTTGCTTTTTGAGAAGATTGACGATGCTGCCATCGAAGCGCAACTGCAAAAACTGGCCGAGAGCAAAAAGCAGAACCAACTGAACGCTTGGCAGCCCGCCGACATCAAGGCCAACACCAATATCGACGAGTTCGACAAGACCGACATACGCGTGGGAACTGTGCTGGAGTGCCAAAAAGTACCAAAAGCCGACAAACTGTTGCAGTTCAAAATTGACGACGGCATGGGTGGGCGCACCATCGTGTCGGGCATTGCGCAGAGTTACCCCGAACCCGAAAAACTGGTTGGTATGCAGGTCTGCTTCATCGCCAACTTTCCGCCACGCACGCTCAAAGGCGTCGAGAGCCAAGGCATGATACTCTCCGCCGTCGATGCCGATGGCAAATTGGTGCTTGTCCAGCCCAGCAAACCAGTGAAAAACGGCTGTCAGGTGGGGTAAAATAGAAATTTCAGATTTCAAATTTCAAATTTATAGATTTTTTCTCCGCTCGGCATTGCTCAAACGAGTTTGGCACTG
>CAVBBP010000020.1:0-42629 GCA_963593685.1 Segatella copri | reverse complement strand
TAGCCAAAGTGCAAGTCGTATTTGATATCCCCGACGCCATTGAGCAAAAAGGATATTCCGAAATACGCCGTGCCATATTCGACACCACCAAAATAGAAGCATTAGGCTGGACACCCCAATACTCTCTCCACGAAGGGTTACAGAATACAATAGAAAACAGATTATGAATATCACACAACTACTTATTCAGTCACACGCTCCCATTAAAGAGTTATCAGAAGAAGAGTTGAGCGCTCTTAAGGGAGTTTTGTTAGAGATGTTCAAAGACATATATGGTGCTTGCCAGAAACATAATTTAGGTGTTATGCTCAGTGGAGGCAGTTGTTTAGGAGCCATTCGGCATAATGGATTCATTCCTTGGGATGACGATATGGATATTATGCTGCTGCGAGAAGATTACGACAAACTTCCCTCTGTTCTTCAAGAAGAATATGGACAGAAATATCAATGTGTCGGTCCAAATATCTCTGCTCACACAGATATGAGTTTTATGCGTATTGAAAAACCGGGAACTACACTTCGTTGCGTATATGATACACCAGAGGAGCAGAAGCCCATCTTTATGGATGTATTCCCGTTAGATAACCTCCCTGATAATCACTTTGTTAGACATATAAATGCTATCATTGCCGATGGTCTGCAATATATTGGGCTATGTATGAAGTATTACGACCATAAGACCTGTCCTATGGTAGAAGTATTACGATCATTTCCTGCAGGGAAACGCAAAATAAACTTTAGATTAGGCATCGGTCGAATATGTTCTCTTTTTACCAACTACACTGCCGTATTTGGGAAATTAGACCGTTTTATTTCTCGCTATTCAGGTAAGCAAACCAAAGAAATAGGAGCATTATGTAGTCGTCGATATTTAAGCGAGGCGTATCCACGCGAGAGCATTTTACCTATTTGTATGCATAAATTTGAAGATATGCAAGAGGCTCCCATCCCTAATGATTATGATCGGTACTTGCGTACCCTATACGGAGATTATATGCAGTTACCTCCTGTAGAACAACGCAAACACGCATTTTGGACAGAACTCAAACTCTAAGCAGCAACAAACAATACAAAAACGAAAAGCATCGTGCATTTTTTGCGCATTCCTTTTCTCAAGCACAAACAACTACAAATACCTCATCTCCAAACACAAGAAAAGCCCCATTGGAAATCAAAGACAATCCAACGAATATGAACCAATATAGCGTCTCAGTTATAATCCCAACTCTTAATGAAGAAAAGTTTATTGCCCAATGTCTTGATTCTGTACTTGGGCAAACCTATCCCATCCAAGAGTTGGATATTATGGTTGTTGATGGCGGAAGCAAAGACAAAACTTGCGACATTGTTAATCACTACCACACAAAGTATTCTAACATTCGCTTACTGCATAATCCAAAACGAATACAATCTGTAGCATTTAACATTGGTGTTGCAAATTCTACAGCCCCATATATCGTTCGTCTTGATGCACATGCAACATACAATAGGAAATACATCGAAAATTGCATTAAAATTTACTCGGATGACACCGAGAGATTAGGCTTCGCCCCTGAATTATTAGGGAATGTTGGGGGCGTATGTTCCATACGCCCCCAACATTCTGGTTTAATTCCTGAAGCAGCGGCTCTTCTGAATAGTTCTAAGTTTGGGATAGGCGGTGCGGCTTTTCGTGTTGGGGCACCTGCAGGTGTTGTTGATACTGTTCCTTTTGGTTGTTTTCCCCGTAAAGTAGTTGAACAAATTGGTGGAATGCGCGAAGATTTACCTCGTGGAGAAGATAATGAGTACAACTCAAGAATACGCAAAGCAGGATATATAATTTATCTTAACCCGGAAATTGTCTGCACCTATTATGCTCGAAATACTATAAAAAGCAACATAAAACAAATGTATGCAAACGGACTTTCCATCGGGCATCTTTTATATGTAGATAGAAAGGCTGTGGGACTACGCCATTTAGTACCTCTTGTATTTGTAGTAGGATTAATAGTTGGTGTCATCTTATCTATAATGTGGCATCCATTTGCTTGGATATATCTCGCAGGAATAAGTGTTTATTTTCTTTGTGCTATAATTGCTACCGTAGCAGCCTGCAAAAAGAAATCAGTCAAGTTCATATTTCCTCTCTTGTTCTTATTTCTTTGCGTACACATATCTTATGGTATAGGGACTATTGTTGGTGTGCTGCAAGGGAAATAAATTTTATTCACATACACACGATTAACAAAACCAATAAATACACAATTAATCAAACCAATATATGAAGATAAGACCGGCAACGACAGCAGACCTGTACGAGGTAAGTATAGTACATCGTGAATGCTTCCCCGCAACGGAGCATTACACCACCCTTATGGGGGGGGGGGGGCAGAATGGGCATAAAAATCTAACAGGATTGATGTATTTGGAGTATTTGAGAGCAGGAAATCCATTTCTTGTTGCAGAAGACCAAAATAAAATTATCGGCTTTTGTATGGGCTATTTCTACAACTCCGATGCAATGGGTACTTTTTATAAAAAACACCGTTGGCAATTTGTCCGTAGGACTTGCGCTCTTCTATTGCAAGGAAATTCGTTAGCATGGAGAAAGGTTAGCACTGCACTAACAAAACCTTTCCGAAAAGAAGAGGTCGGCAAACGAATGTCACAAGATATTAATCAGCCCTCTGCATCGCTGCTCTCTATCGGAGTTCTACCTGCATACCAAGGGAAAGGAATAAGCAGTATGTTAGTAACAGAATACGAACAAGTGTTGAAACAACATGGTGTCAAAGCCTATACACTCTCCACTTGGCCGAAGAACTATCGCGCTATCGCTTTTTATCAAAAGATGGGACTAAGAGAACGCTATCGTTTTTCAAACAGCGTGAAATTTATCAAGGATTTAGAGTAAATAAAAAAATACTCTGCTGCCGTTTTTAGAAGAAAATATATAAGTCTTGCTGCGTAGTACATCGCAACAAATACACAGAACGAACAATAGATGATAGTAGGCATTTATAGCCACAATATTAAAATCAAACAAAAAAAAATACCTCACCATTATGAATATGAAATTACGGAATATACCTTTCTCACCACCGGATATGACGGATGCAGAGGTACAAGAAGTTGCAAGCGCCATCTTGAGCGGCTGGATAACCACAGGTCCTCGCACCAAAGAGTTTGAACGACAAATAGCCGAGTATATAGGTGTGCCAAAAGCAGTATGTCTTAATTCTCAGACTGCGTGCGGCGAGATGGCACTCCGTCTGTTGGGTATCGGTGAAGGCGACGAAGTGATAGTGCCTGCCTACACTTATACTGCCTCCGCTTCGGTAGTGTGCCATGTCGGAGCCAAGTTAGTCTTTGTGGATATTCAGCAAAACAGCCTTGAGATGGACTACGATGCTCTCGAAGCCGCTATTACAGAACACACAAAAGTTATTATTCCCGTCGATTTGGGAGGTATTCCCTGCGATTATGACCGTATATTTCAAATAGTAGAGAAAAAGAAATCCCTTTTCCACCCTGCTAACGACATACAAGCCGCTATCGGGCGTATCGCTGTCTGTGCCGACGGTGCACACGCTTTTGGTGCAGTGTGGGGGGGACAAAAGATAGGCTCTGTAGCAGACTTTACTGCATTTTCTTTCCATGCCGTTAAGAACCTAACGACTGCAGAAGGCGGTGCACTGACATGGCGTCCTATTGCGGGTATCGACAACGAAGAACTCTATCACCAAGCGCAACTCTATTCCCTGCATGGACAGTCTAAAGATGCCTTGGCGAAAACAAAGTTGGGTGCATGGGAATACGATATTGTCGGTCCGTGGTACAAATGCAATATGACAGACATTATGGCGGCTATCGGGTTGGTACAACTGAAACGCTACCCCACACTATTGGCACGCCGTAAAGAAATCATTGAACGCTATAATGCAGCCTTCAAGCCCCTCGGTATCGAGGTTCTCGACCACTATAACGCAACACATCAGTCCTCAGGGCACCTTTATATTACCCGCATACAGGGTGCAGACGCTGCTCGACGCCAAGAAATCATTGTTCGGATGGCAGAGCGTGGCATCGCAACCAATGTTCACTATAAACCATTGCCGATGATGACGGCATATAAAAATCTCGGTTTTGATATTGCGGACTACCCCAATGCGTATGCCCATTTTGTCAACGAGATTACCCTGCCGCTCCATACTTGTCTATCGGATGAGGATGTGGCATATATTATTGACAACTACACCGAAATTGTTACCGGCAAATGCTGAAACGAGCGTGCGATATTTTGCTTTCCAGCGTAGGGTTACTTTGCCTTAGTCCGCTACTATTGGCAGTGGCGATATGGGTAAAATTAGATTCTGTAGGACCTGTATTCTATCGCCAGGTACGAGTAGGGCGTGAAGGGAAAGACTTTCGTATCTGTAAGTTCCGCTCTATGTACACCGATAGCGACAAACGAGGGCTTATAACAGTAGGTGGGCATGACCCTCGTGTAACACGAGCAGGATACTATATTCGCAAACTGAAGTTGGACGAACTACCCCAGTTGATAAATGTTTTTGTGGGAGATATGTCGTTTGTAGGTCCCCGTCCTGAGGTGCGTAAGTATGTGGATATGTATACACCTGAGCAGTTGCATGTACTCGATGTGCGCCCGGGTATTACAGACGCTGCGTCTATCAAATACCACAATGAGAATGAACTCTTAGCCATACAGGCAGAGCCGGAGCAGTACTATGTCGAGGTAATTATGCAGGATAAGTTGCGTATCAATCTCGACTATGTACGCCATCACACTCTACTCGGTGACCTAAAACTGATATTCCGCACTTTCGTTGCCATTCTGCGATAGAGCAACATTCGGAGAACAAAAAGCTATGGTCAGCGACGAAGATGTTGCCTACATCATAGAAATAGGGACGCGAAAGCGTAAATTTTGGAATACAATTCCAAATAATGGCGTAAATTTTGGAATGCGATTCCAAAAAGTGGCGTAAATTTTGGAATAATAGTCCAAAAATGTTGCGTATGTCAGATAAAGAGTGTATCTTTGCAGCGGAATAATCAACCTCTGTTGGGCTATGGTAACCGATAAACGCAGACAGATAGAAGCAAAAATCCTTGCGCTAAAAAACAAACCGTATGGGCGCATTTTGGTCTTTACGGGGGCGCGTCAAGTGGGCAAGACAACGCTTGTACGCCAGATTCTGTCCGACTATACCTACCTCAGCATCGAAGACCCTATCAAACGCAAGTCGTATCTGTCGCTCACGGCGCAGCAGTGGCAAACGCACTATCCAAAAGCCATTTTGGACGAGGTGCAGAAAGAACCGCAACTTATCGAGAGCATCAAAGCCACCTACGATACCTATTCCGATGTGCGGTATGTGTTGTTAGGGTCGAGCCAGTTGCTGCTGATGGAGAAGGTCAAAGAGTCGTTAGCAGGGCGTTGTGTCATCTACGAACTCTATCCGCTGACGCTGCCAGAACTGGAAACGCAGAGTTGGAACGACACGATTCATCGCTCCGCATGGCAAAAATTGCTTGACGAAACTTCGTGCCATTTCGAGCCTTTGCCATCTTTTTTGCTCGACGGGCGCATGGCGCAGAAACAGGCCGCTTGGCAGCATTATACCCAATTTGGTGGTTATCCCGCATTGGTGGCGGAGGATATGACGGCCGATGACCGCTATTTGTGGCTCACCAACTATGTGCATACCTATCTCGAACGCGATGTGCGCGACTTGGCATCTTTCCGCGATTTAGACCCATTTATCAAACTCCAGCACGCCACAGCGTTGTACACAGGTTGCGTGTTGAATGCCTCTAATTTTGCGCGCGATTTGGGTGTTACTTCCAAAACCGTGCAGCGTTATTTGGAGTATTTGCGGCTGAGTTACCAAGTGCTGATTTTGCCTGCTTGGGAGCGCAATTCTACCAAGCGACTTGTCAAAGCCCCCAAAATTCACTTTATGGATCACGGCGTGCTGCAAGCGGTATTGCAAAAACGCGGCGGAATGACGGGTGCAGAATTTGAAAGTCTGATAGTGTCGGAACTCTACAAACAGTCCAAAAATATCTTTGCAAATGTGTCGTTTTTTCATCTTCGCACGCAGGACGGCAAAGAAATTGACCTGCTGGTCGAAACGCAGGACGGCTACTATGCTTTCGAAATCAAGATGGCAGACCATGTCAGTCTGTCCGATGCGCGCCATCTGTTGCACCTCGAACCGATTTTGGATAAACCGCTATTGCAGGGATTTGTGCTGTCGAATGACACAGAAACGCACCAATTTTCGGACAAGATTTGTGCCATGAATGCCGCCATGTTTCTTGGCTAAAAACGATTCGATACAATTCGGTAAATGCAGAAAATAAAAAACTTTTTAATTATGAAACGAACTTTTTTATTGCCGTTCATCGCTTTACTGCTGGCGGCGTGCGAAGGGCCGCAAGGACCCAAAGGTCCCAAGGGCGACAAAGGTGATTCGGGTGTCGGCTCGTGGCAAATCATCGACTTGGAAGTTACCAAGTGGGACTACTCCAACACTCCTAACAACAACTATTTTTTCGCCAATTTCGATGTGCCAGAACTTACGCAATCGGTCTACGACAACGGACTTGTGCAGTGCTATGTCGAGTACAACTCCAACACCGAAGGACGCACGCAGCAACTATTGCCGTTTGTGCGCCACAAGGAGGAGCAGACTTCCGACACAACTTGGACTTTCTACACCGAAACCATCGACTACGAATATGGCATCGGCGGTGTGAGCCTTTACTACACAATGAGCGATTTCGACTACGAAATTGACCCCGCATTCGAACCCAGCGCTATGCGCTTCCGCCTTGTGCTGCTGTGGTAATGCCACCATCATCACATTTTTTTTGTAATTTTGCACCGAAAAGAAGCAAGTAGCAAGACAAAATTTCAGATTTCAGATTTCAAATTGTCGGTAACCAAATCGTCAAATAACCAAATCGCCAAATCCCCAACAACTTTATAAACTTTATAAACTTTCTCACTTTCACACTTTCACACTTTCTCACTAAAATGGATTATTTCAAACACGAGTCGGCTTATGTCGATGAGGGGTGCAGCATAGGGCGCGGCACAAAAATTTGGCATTTTTCGCATATCATGTCCGATTGCGTTATCGGCGAAGAGTGCAACATCGGGCAGAATGTGGTGGTGTCGCCGCAAGTGCGCCTCGGCCGCAATGTGAAGATTCAAAATAATGTGTCGGTCTATACGGGCGTTGTCTGCGAAGACGATGTTTTTCTTGGTCCATCGATGGTCTTCACAAATGTGTTGAACCCACGCAGCCATGTGTCGCGCAAGAGCGAATACCGCCCGACAATCATTCGGCGCGGCGCAAGCATTGGTGCTAATGCCACGGTCGTTTGCGGCCACGAGATAGGCGAGTACGCGCTTATCGGTGCTGGTGCCGTCGTTACCAAAGATGTGAAGCCCTACGCCCTTGTAGTCGGCAATCCCGCGCGCCAAATAGGGTGGGTGAGTGCCCACGGCGAACGCCTTCACTTCGACGAAAACGGCTGCGCCACCTGCCCCGCCACAGGCGAGCGTTATGTTTTGCGCAACCAAAATGTAAGTCGGTTGAATTGTTGAATTTAGAATTTAGAATTTTGAATTAAGAATTATGAATTTGGTGGCGTTGTTGGCTGCGTGGATTTTCGGAACGCGAACACGGCATTGGGCGGCGAGTGTCAAAAATCAGGTTTTGTGTTTCGAAAAAGCGGAATTACTGTTTGAGCGAATGCGAGTTTAATTCCGCCGAAACCAAAACCGCCAATTTTTGGCAACGCTCGCGCCCCTGCCGCGACTTTTCTTTAATTCTTGATTTTGCTCACGCTCGGCAAATCGAAAACTCGTTTTCGTTTGCGCTCGCTAAATCGCAAAATTGGTTCGTTTCTTTTGGTCGTCAAAAGAAATGAACGAAAAAATCAACAACGACACCAACGGACGTGGCATGCCGCGTCCCTACAAACAAAAAAACGATTCAACGATTAAACAATAAAAAAATGAAAAACTTCGCATTGATAGGCGCGGCAGGCTACATCGCACCACGCCATTTGAGAGCCATCAAAGACACAGGCAACCGATTGGTGGCGGCCTACGACAAGTTCGACAGCGTGGGCATTATGGACAGTTATTTTCCGCAGGCCGACTTTTTTACCGAGTTCGAAATTTTCGACCGCCACTGCTCGAAAATCAAATCGACCGACAAAAAAATCGACTATGTGTCGATTTGCACGCCCAACTACCTGCACGACGCACACATGCGCTACAGCCTACGCCTCGGTGCTGATGTTATCTGCGAAAAACCGCTCGTGCTGAATCCGTGGAATGTCGATCAACTGCTGCAAGTGGAGCGCGAAACTGGCCACCGCATCAACACCATTTTGCAGTTGCGGTTGCACCCGTCCATCGTGGCGCTGAAACAGAAGGTGGAGGCCGCTTCCAAGGACAAAATTTTCGATGTCGATCTCACCTACATCACTTCGCGCGGCAATTGGTACTACACCAGTTGGAAAGGCGATGTGCATAAAAGTGGCG
The DNA here is from genome assembly GCA_963593685.1 of Segatella copri. GTDB lineage: Bacteria > Bacteroidota > Bacteroidia > Bacteroidales > Paludibacteraceae > W0P28-013. The sequence continues at coordinate 34,054 of CAVBBP010000020.1, read as the reverse complement.
GCATCGCTACGAATATCGGCGTGCATTTCTACGATATGCTGCAATGGATTTTTGGCAAGGTGTCGAAAAATGTGGTGCATGTGATGGCACACGACCGCTGCGCTGGTTTTCTCGAATTGGAACGCGCTCGTGTGCGCTATTTTCTCAGCATCAACGCCGACAATCTGCCCGAAAACGCCGTGCAAGGCGAAAAACGCACCTACCGCACCATCTGTATCGATGGCAGCGAGTTCGAGTTTAGTCAAGGCTTTACCGAACTGCACACCGAAAGTTATCGCCGCATTCTCGCAGGGCAGGGCTTTGGCGTGGAGGAGGCGCGCGAGTCGATAAACATCGTGCACGCTATTCGCAATGCGAAACCCATTGGCTTGGTGGGCGACTATCACCCGCTGGCAAAATTGCCGTTGGCACGCCACCCATTTGGCTGGTAATCAGCAAGAAAACGATGCGTAAAATCACATTTACACTGCGCGAAGGCGAAACATTCATTCCGCTCATCGCCCTGCTCAAAGCCGTCAATGCGGTGGAGTCGGGTAGTGTGGCGCAACAGGTTGTGGCGGCGGGTTTGGTACAGCGCAACGGTCAAACCGAACTGCGCAAACGCGCCAAAATCGTCGCAGGCGACACTATTCGCTTTCAAAATTTTGAAATTAGTGTGAAAAGTAGCAAGTAGCAAGATAATTAGGAGTGAGGAATTAGGAGTGAGGAATTTTTAGTGAAAAGTGAGAAGTTAGCAGTGAGCAGTGATGCGGCAAAACCGCAATTTCAAATTTCAAATTTCAAATTTCAAATTAATGGATTAACCAAATAACCAAATCAACAAATAACCAAATCCACAGAAACCAATTTCAATGCATTAAACTCATCAATTTTTTCGATAAGCGAGAGCAGTGCCAAACTCGTTTGGGCAATGCCGAGCGGAGAAAAAATCTTGCGAAGCAAAACTTTTCAACTCATCAACTCATCAACTAAAAAAATCGAACTCCTTGCGCCTGCCAAAAATGCCGAGGTCGGCATGGCGGCCATCAACCACGGTGCCGACGCGGTTTACATTGGTGCGCCACGCTTCGGCGCGCGGCAGGCGGCTGGCAATACCATTGGCGATATTGCGCGGCTGGTCGACTATGCACACAAATTTTATGCGCGCGTCTATGTGGCGTTGAACACGATTTTGACCGATGACGAACTGGCGGAGGCGCAAAAAATCGCTGTCGATTTGTACAATATCGGTGCCGATGCGCTCATTGTGCAGGACATGGGGCTGCTCGAACTCGACCTGCCGCCCATTCCGCTCCACGCTAGCACGCAGTGCGACAATCGCACGGTCGAAAAGGTGGCGTTTCTCGAACAGTGCGGTTTCGAACAGGTGGTTTTGGCGCGCGAACTGTCGTTGGCACAAATCCGCGAAATCGCCCAACACACCTCCGTTGCGCTCGAATGTTTTGTGCATGGCGCGTTGTGTGTGTCGTACAGCGGACAGTGCTATTTGAGCCAAGCCTTGCGGCAGCGCAGTGCCAATCGTGGCGCGTGTGCGCAGATGTGTCGACTGCCTTATACGCTGCTCGATGCCGATGGGCGCGTGCTGGCCAAGGACAAACACCTGCTGTCGCTCAAGGATTTCGACGCGTCGGCACATTTGGCCGAGATGATTGACGCTGGCGTGTCGTCGTTCAAAATCGAAGGGCGTTTGAAGGACGAAAACTATGTGAAAAATCTGACTGCCTACTATCGGCAAAAAATCGATGCCATTCTCGAAGGAAAAACGCTACAGCGCGCTTCGTCGGGGCGGACACGCTTTTTCTTTGCACCGAATCCGCAAAAAACATTCTACCGCGGTGCGACAGACTATTTTCTTGTCGGTCGCCGTCCTGACATCGCCTCGTTTGATACGCCAAAATCGTTGGGCGAGCCTGTCGGTACGGTTAAATCGCTGTCAAACAACTATTTAACGCTCGATTCGGCGGCGCAATTTGCCAATGGCGATGGCTTGTGCGGCTTCGATGGCGACGGCCAATTTATCGGTTTTCGCATCAATAGGGTAGAGGGTGCGCGACTTTTTCCGCCGAAAATGCCCTATCTGAAAATCGGAACGCCGCTCTACCGCAACAACGACGCTGCGTTTGAAAAAACGCTTTCGGGGCACTCGGCCGAGCGTAAAATTGCGGTGCGCTTCGTCATTTCCGATGCTGACGATGGTCTGCTTTGCACCACTACCGACGAGGACGGCAACCACGCCGCAGAATTGCTCGCCACCGAAAAAGTGTCTGCCAACAACGCCGCACGCGCCCACGAAACTTGGCGCACACAGTTTGCAAAATTGGGTGATACTGATTTTTATCTGTCTGATTTTCAGATGAATACGAGCGAAACTTGGTTCGTGCCTGTGTCGCTTGTGGCGGCAACGCGCCGTTTGTTGCTGCAAAAATTGGTGGCTGCGCGCCAAACCAATTTTCCCAAATGCGAAAAGTCTTTACAAAAAACTTCGCACCCATTTCCGCAGCCGACGCTCGACTACCGCGCCAATGTGGCCAACGCCCAAGCCGAAACCTTTTATGCGTGGCATGGCGCACAAGTTGTGCAGCGCGCTTTCGAGATTGCTCCCGTGCCAGCGGCCGAACTGATGCGCACGAAACACTGTTTGCGCTACAGTTTTGGCTGGTGTCCCAAGCAACACCCACAAAATCCGCCGCACGAGCCGCTTGTATTGCAGTGCGGCACCGCCAATCTCCGCCTCTCGTTCGACTGCTACAACTGCGAAATGGTCATTTCCAAGTTGCAAGATATGAGTCGCAAGTAGCAAGAATTTTGGAATAAAGAGTAAGGACAAAAGAATAAAGACTTTTGTATTTCAAATTTCAGATTTCAAATTTCAAATTTCAGATTGGGTTGATAAGTTTAACGCATTGGTGAAAGTCTGCGAGGCAAAAACAATCTTCAAATCTTCAAATTTTCAAATTTTCAAATCTTCAAATGAAATAACTTTACGAACTTTATAAACTTTACAAACTTTTTACCTTCTACTTTCTACTTTTTACTTTCCACTTTTCACTTTTTTCTCCGTCTTTTCACTCTTTTCAAGTTTTGCTTCGAGGCGTGCAATCTCTTTTTCTTGGTTCGAAATAGTTTTCAACAGTGCGTTAAGTTCCTCATTTTCAATCGAACTCGGGTATTGTGCGTTCACACGGTCGATGAAATCGCTCAACACATTCATGTAGTTCATGAAGGCATCGTAGGGCGATTCGTACGAAATCGGTTCGGCCATTATCATGCCATTCGAATAGTGTTTTGTGGTCATGAAAAAGAAGTGCGATGTGTCCTGCAGTCGCTGCCAATCGATTTTTATCAACAGGTCGTTGCAGAGGTGTACGCGCTGCGCAATGCCGTAGAGTTTGTTCAGTGCCTCGTTTTGCAGTTCGTTACCGCACCATGCGCTCAAGTCTTTCTCCTCATCGGCCCACGACATGGGGTGCATCACCGATATGGCATCGATGGGTTTGGCTTTGGCTGCCACTTCCGATGGTGTGGCGAAGGTTACGCCGTTGGCCATGGCGTGGTAGGGCAACGCCTTGAAAAAGTCGAAAATGCCGCTGTCGCGGTGGTTCAGCACGCCCAACGCCTCGTAGCCAAGGAAAATGTTGAACACCTCTTCTTCGGCGGGCGAAGCGTTTATCCAACCGATGAATTTTTCGGCCGTGAGCGGATATTCGTTCCAATTCCACTGCGAGAACCGGTAGTTGATGTCGTCGCTCAACTTGTTGTCGCGCACGAGCAGTTTCACTTTGCTGTTGTAGGCGTGGCTGTAAACATAGTGCGGACTTTTCCAGCCCATAATATGTTTTGCGCCTTCGATCATGATGGTTTTGTAGCCCATTTTGGCGATAATTTCGCCGATTTCGTCGCTGTAAATCAGGGCAGTATTGGCAAAAACGGTGGGCGTTTTACCGAACAACTGTTTGATTTTGTTGGTTTGGAGTTTGGTCTGTATGGCAAACTCGTCGTTGTCGTAAACCGCTGCGAGCGAGTGGGCGTTTGGCGTGGCAAGAAACTCCACGCAGCCCGTTTTGGCCAACTCTTGGAACGAGTCGATAACCTCGGGCGCATAACGCTCGAACTGCTCCAAGGCCAAGCCCGAAATGGCGAACGACACGCGGAATTTGCCGTTCGAGCCTTTTATCATCTCCAACAGCGTGCGATTGGCCTGCAGGTAGCACAGGTCGGTATTTTGGCGCACGGCCGTCTCGTCGGCGTAATCGTCGTAATAGTAGTGGTCGTTGCCAATGTCGAAAAAGCGGTAGCGTTTCAAATTCGACCGCTGATGCACACGAAAAATAAAATTGATTGTTTTCATATTGGTAAGATTTATTTCAGATTTCAGATTGGGTTGATGAGTTGATTGGTTGATAAGTTGATGAGTTTAACGCATTGGTGTTGGTCTGTGTGGTTTATTTCTAATTTCTAGTTTTTGGTTGTGGCCTCCTTTCCCGTTTCCCCCGATAGGGGGAAAAGCCTTTTGGTTTTAGTCTTAGTCTTGGTCTTTTGTCTTTACTCCTTATTACTCCCTATTCTTAAAAAAAACACTGCTAACTTCTAACTTCTCACTACTAACTAAAAAATTCCTCACTCCTCATTCCTAACTCCTAACTGCTCACTTCTAACTTCTAACTTCTCACTTCTAACTTCTAACTTCTAACTACTCACTTCTAACTACTTGCCGCAAACCATATTGTAGATTTGGCGCACTTTTTGGCCAGCGTATTCCCATTTGATGTTGTTTACCTCTTCCAAGCCGTTGCGGTGAAGGGCTTCGTACATGGCGGGATATTTCACAATGGCGTGAATGTAGTCGGCCATAGCATCGATGTCCCAATAGTCGGTTTTGATGGCGTGGTCGAGAATTTCGGCGCAGCCCGACTGCTTGGAGATAATGCTCGGCGTACCGCACTGCATCGCTTCGAGCGGCGATATGCCAAACGGCTCCGACACCGACGGCATCATATACACATCGCTTTCGGCCAACATTTCGTACACGGCGCGACCTTTCAAAAATCCTGTAAAATGGAATTTATCGGCAATGCCGCGCTGCGCCACTAGACGAATCATCTGGTTCATCATGTCGCCACTGCCAGCCATGACAAAACGCACACCGTCGGTGCGGCTCAACACGCGCGAAGCCACTTCCACAAAGTATTCGGGGCCTTTTTGCATGGTGATGCGCCCAAGAAAAGTTACAACTCTGTCTTTGCGCGCGCTTTTGTGCAGTTCATCGACAAAGGCGAGCGGTTCCACGGCATTATGCACGGTGGTAACTTTGTCGGGATTTTGGTGATATTTTTCGATAACCGTGTTGCGCGTCAGGTTCGACACCGTAATAATATGGTCGGCAGCGTCCATGCCCTCTTTTTCGATGCGATAAACATCGGGGTTCACATTGCCGCGACTGCGGTCGTAGTCGGTAGCGTGCACATGAATCACCATCGGTTTGCCACTGATTTGTTTGGCAAAACGCCCCGCGGGATAGGTGAGCCAGTCGTGTGCGTGTATCACATCGAACTCGCGACTGTGTGCAATGACGCTCGCCACGGCTTCGTAGTTCGAAATCTCCTCCATCAGATTGTCGGGATAACGCCCCGAAAAATCGACGCAGCCGATATCGTTTGTGCCGATGCGGCGGAAATCGTACTTGATGCCGTTGCGCAGTTGGAAATACTCGTCGGGGTGCATGCGTCCGCCAAGCCGCTCGTTCACTTGGTTCCAGTTCACATCTTTCCAAACGATTGGCACATTGCACGCCCCGATAATATGCAGAAAACTCTGGTCTTCGTCGCCCCACGGCTTTGGTATCACAAATGTGATTTCCATGTCGGGTTGCATGGCCATGCCTTTTGTCAAGCCGTAACTTGCGGTGCCAAGTCCGCCAAGAATATGCGGTGGAAACTCCCACCCAAACATTAGTGCTTTCATAGTATTTTTGTCAGTTATTTTTTTCTCTTACTTGATTATCAGTTGTTTTGTAGTTACCAGTTCGTTATCGATGATAAGTTTAATGAAATAAGTGCCAGCAGGTAACCCCGACAATGAAATTTGAGTTGTTGGCTCATCTGCATTAACCATGCGTACACGACCGTAAAGTTCGCTCCAAAGTTCGAGCGTATAGTCGCCATCGTAGGGAACGACAGCCGTAACTTGCTCATTTTCAACGCTCGAAACGGTCACATCTAAACTACTTGCTGCTGTGGCAGGATTTACAAAACGAATTGATGGGCGCTGAATAACTCTGTGCGACAGTGTATCGATGTTGGCTGCCGAACAACTTTCCATATTAGCGACAATTACCGTTACCACACCTATTGTTTGGGGCGTAAAGGTTACCGAACGCCCAGAATGTATCAACGGTGTAGTTTGTCCAGGTAAATGTACTTCCCATAATAATTTATCGTTAGGAACAGAATCACAGTTTTGTACACGCAATGTATGCGACACGCCGACATACCATAGACTACTATTCCAGCCATTTACAATTGGTTTTTCGGTTGCATTTTGTGTTGGTATAGAGAAATCGTTGCGTACAGTATATGATTTGCCGCCAAATGTTACAATAGCAGAGATAGAACCATTGCCGCTATATGGTCGTGTAAGACTAGTACTTGCAGCAAGCGAAGCAATGTGTATGCTTGTATCACGGATCAAAGTATCTCTTTTTATACCATTCAATATAAAGCCACGCTGCAAAGTAACCTGCGAAGTACCTTGACCACGAACAATAGTTGCGGCTTTTTTTCTAACGGTCGAAGGCGTTACAACCCACCGAATCGTTGCGCCCGCAGGCACGTTCTTCAGCGTGTAAACCGCCGTATCGCAAAAGAGAGATGGGCCTTGGAGAGATAAATAGTGTCCCTCTGTGATATTAGTTAAACATATAGCATGTGTAAAGACTCCTTGTTGAACCAAACTATAAGAAATCCATACGAAACCACTATCTCCTCCATTCTTTCCCCAAGAGTTCTGAACTTTTAACATTTGTGTCGAATCATTATAACCAACGACACAAATAAAATGTCCCCCTCTACTGCTTTCTGTTGTAGGCTGATTACTCCAAACACCATTTAAAGACCAAATACTATCAAAAGTCGGAGTAACCTCGATTCTCACAACAATAGGATACCCCAATCGTAATAAATTTTTATAAGTTTGAACACTATTAGTTTGAGCTAATCGAAAGCCATTCGCACGATTCATATATGCATCACGATCCTGTAATGCATTTGGAATACTATTGTAGTCAGATACAGTATACGGCATTAAACTATAAGAACAACAACCATACTGACAAGCTACGCTATATGCTGTTGTCATACTTACAGGAGCATTGTTTCCTGATGAATTTACACCATCTGCAATACATGCACGATGATATAGGTACGCAGGACTACGTTGTGCTGCAACCCAATTTTCATATTTGTCATAAGATAAAACACCCATTGCTGCATATCCAAAGGCAAAACCAGCACAAGAACCCTGTGCTCCTTGATCTAACACTTCTGGAGTATTAAGTTCCACAGAATAGACATTTGTATCCAAAATTGATTTTGACAAAGAATACTTTACACTACCTTCCCATAGTGGTATTTTTGCATATTCAATTGAATCTGGGAATGCGCCATTTGCAGGATGTAAAATGCCATCAAAGGCATAAGACAAGTGACAAAACATGCCCAAATATAAAAGCAATAGTTTGGTTTTCATAACCTACACTTTTTAATCATTCAACTTTTTTCCACACGCTTGGCCCTTGACAGCCGCCGCCATCTGACAAATCCAAAGAAATAGAATCTGGCGCAAACCATTTGACGACGATTTCTTGTAATTTCGAGCCATAGGTCGTCCACCAAAGCGTATCGGGTTGCTCGCATAAGGAGCAAAAATAAGCGTTTTCTTTGACTAAACTATCGTTTACGAAATAGTGCCATTGCGTTTCGTCGAACAGCAAATCACGCTTTTCACCCGTTGTTTCAGGTGTTTCGATAGAAATATATTCTGGCGCACAACCAACCATCTGGCTTCGCCAAGTCCATTTTCCATGCAATGCGTTCGCTGCACGAGGCTGTTCAACAGACGTCTCGCACGCCATCAAGCACATTGCCACCACAACAACGGCAAAAAATAGTTTTGTTTTCATAACTTTACTTCTTTTTCCATATTTTGCGACTATCTCCAGCCAAGCATGGTTGATAGTAAGTACACAACATACTATCATTCTCCTCTTTTGTTATTACATAACATCGTTGTATCTCTTGTTGTACGATTTCATCATATAATTTCATATAGGTAAATGTTTTACCATCTGTGCAAATAGTATCAATTTGCGCAAATAATTTAACAACAACGCCATTACTAATTAGCGTGTCATTACGCAATAGATTCCAACTTTTATCTTCACTTATACGCAGTACCTCGTTTATATTTGTTTTTTCTGCTGTTTCCCAATAATCGGGGTGATTCGTTCTTGTTTCTACCCATTGCCATTCCCCAATCAGTTGTGCCAAAGCATTTTCTGAATAGCTCAAGTCTTCGGATTTCGTGGATTTGCATGCTCCCAAACACAGAGCCAGTGCCGCTACGGCAAAAAACAGTTTTGTTTTCATCGTTTTTCTCCATCTCTATTTCACTATTTTGCCGATGCCGTAGTCGCTGATTTGCTGTTCGTTGAGCGATGCCACAAAATCTTCCATCACCTTTTTGGCGCGCAGTACTTCGGCCACTGTGGGCGCGTAACTCATAGCACCATGCCCGCGGAATGGCGGATTGCCGTCGTACAGTTCGGACAGACAGCCGACGGTCAGTTCGGTCAAATCGCTCTCGAAACCTGCCAAAAGGCGCATCAGCAGAGCCACGCCGCTCATTTTATGCACACGCAGATAGGCTTCGGCAAAAGCCGCCGTAGTCCACGGCCAAACAGGACCGTTGTGGTAGTTGCGGTCGCGCTCGAGTTGGCCGCCAATGTAAATCGGGCGATACATGCCGCTTTTCGGACTGAGGCTGCGCAAACCCTTTATGGTGAGCAGTTCGCGCGTAACAATGTCGAGCAGCGACTTTTGTTGCTGGCGTTCGAGCGGCGAATAGGGTAACGAAACGGCAAAAATCATGTTGGGACGCACCTCGCGGTTGTGGTAGTCGCCATCGACATAGTCGTCCAGATAGATGCCGTTCCAGAATGTGGCAACGAACGACTGCCGCATAATTTCGGCCTGATAGTTGAGCAAATCCGACATATTTTCGTGGTTGAGCGTGCGCGCCAAGTCCGACGCAAACTTCAACGCATTGTACCAGAGCGCATTTATCTCGACCACATAGCCTGTGCGTGGCGTGATTGGCACACCATTTTCCATGGCGTTCATCCATGTCGATGGCTTGTAGCGGCCATCGGTGTAGAGCAATCCGCTGTCGTGAACAAACAGATTGTTGTGCTTCTGTCGGCGAATGAAATCGATTACATCGAGCACATGTGCGCCATATTTTTCGGCGGCTTGCTGCAACGAGGTCGCTTGGGCGTACTGCTGAATGTCCCACACAAACCAGAGCAGCACATCGGGCGAACTCACCTCTTTCAGTTGCGTGCTTTTGGGTTTGCCATCGATGTAGTCGCGCACGGCGGTTACGCCAATTTCCATCATTTTTTCGAACATATCGGTTTCGCCAACCGCCAGCGTTGCGCCGGGAAGTGCCACAAATTCGTCGCGGGCGCGGTATTTGAACCACGGATAGCCCGCCAGCAGATAGTAGCCGTCCTCTTTTTTGTTGTAAAATTGGTGTGCGGCATTTTTCAAACAGGTGAAAAAGTCGGTGCGCCCAACGCGTTTCGCCACTTCGTCGTCGAAGAGTTTTTTCAAGCGGCGCACACTTACAGGCTCTGTTCCTGCCGAAAAAATCACCGTTTCACCCTTTTTAATGTCCAACTCGAAATAGCCGGGTACATACAAATCTTCGCTGTATTCGTAGCCGCGTTCCTGCTCTTTCAAGTACTCGATGCCACGGTACCAATCGGCTTGCGGCACAAAAGTAACCTGTTTGTTGGTCTGCATCACCAGATTTGGATAGCCGTCGTAGAGGCAGCACGAAATGCCGTTTTCTACTTCGGTGCAAGTGCGATTTATTTTGTTGTTTTCGTGCGTCAGTTCGTTCACATTGCGGAAAGCGAGAAACGGTTTGAGCCGCAGTTTCGTGGGCGAATGTGCCTCGAGCAGCGTGTAGCGCACCAGCACGCGATTTTCGAACGAAACCAAAATGCGCTCTTTTTGCAGAATCACGCCGCCCACGCGGTAGATGGTCGTCGCCACCGAATCGATGTGGAACTCGCGAATGTACTTGTGGCCGCGCGGACTGAAGTAGTCGCCTTGATATTTGTGAATGCCGAGATTGAACTCTGCGCCGTGCTGTATCACCGTTTCGTCGCACGACGAGAGCAGCACATGATTGTCGCGGTCGAGCGTCGGAACGGGCACCACCAGCAGGCCGTGGTACTTGCGCGTATTGCAGTCGATAATCGTCGTACTGGCGTATGCGCCAGCCTTGTTCGTGCGCAGCATCTCCTTGTCGAGCGATTTTTCGAGGTTGGTCAGCAGCGTCTTGTCAAATTTTAAGTAACTCATACACAATATATTAAGCCTTTTTCAAAAATCAAACTTTTCATTTCGGCAATTTACGCAAATTCGCCCACATGTACAAACATTTTTATATGTTGTACAGCATAAAATTTGAGCGTCCGATGCGCTCCGAAAGTACGATGAATTTACGCCAATTTCAACGCTTCGGTGAGGGTAAAAATGGCGGCGAGCGAAAGTCCCAAGGCGGTCAGTGTGGGTGTGTCGGCGGTGAGTGCGGCACTACAAACAAAAAAAATCAGGCAGTTTTTGTTTGTAACTCCCTGATTTTCAGTGGTATTCCCGGTGGGGCTCGAACCCACGACCCGCTGATTAAGAGTCAGCTGCTCTACCAACTGAGCTACGGAAACATACCGATTATTTTCGCGTGCAAAGGTACAAAAAAAATGTCAGTTGCAAGCACTATACGGCACTTTTTTCGCTTTTGCTTAAAAATCAGCCATTTGCGACGGCTTCAAGCACATTTTTTGTGATGTACGCCAACTGCTCATCGTCGAGTTCGGTGTGCATCGGCAGCGAAAGTACGCACGCCGACAAACGCTCGGCCACAGGAAAATCGCCTACCTTGTAGCGTGGGTCGTGGTAGGCTTTTTGCAGGTGCAGCGGCACTGGGTAATAAATCATCGATGGAATGCCGCAGTCGACCAAGCGTTGGCGCACACGGTCGCGGTCGCAACCGACAAGCCGCAAGGTGTATTGGTGGAACACATGCGTGGTTTGCGGCGCAACGGCAGGCGCGAGAATCTTGTCGCAATGGGCAAAAGCGGCAGTGTAGTAGGCGGCGGCCTTCTGTCGCGCGGCAATGTATTCGTCCAAATGCGGCAGTTTAGCGTCCAACACAGCGGCCTGTATGCTGTCCAAGCGCGAATTTACGCCGACGCGGTCGTGGTGGTAGCGCACCTCCATGCCGTGGTTGGCGATGGTGCGTATTTTGTGCGCCAAATCGTCGTCGTTGGTAAAGAGCGCGCCGCCATCGCCGTAGCAGCCGAGATTTTTCGACGGGAAAAACGAGGTGCAGCCGATATTTCCCATACAGCCCGATTTTGCGCGCCGTCCATCGGCAAAAGTGTATTCCGCACCGATACTTTGGCAAGCATCTTCCACCACATAAAGGTGATGCGCATTTGCCAGCGCCAGCAGTTGTTCCATGTTGGCATTTTGTCCGAACAGATGCACAGGCACAATGGCTTTAGTGCGTGGCGTGATGGCGCGTTTCACCGCTTCGATATCGATGTTGAATGTGTCGAAATCGACATCGACCACTACGGGCGTAAGTCCCAACAATGCCACCACTTCGGCCGTGGCAATGAATGTGAATGTGGGCGTGATAACCTCGTCGCCGGGCTTGAGGTCGAGTGCCATCATGGCGATGAGCAGCGCATCGGTGCCGTTGCCCACAGGAATTACATGTTTCACGCCGAGATACTGCTCCAAATGCGCCTGAAATTCGGTAACTTTCGCGCCTTTCACAAAAGCAGTGCTATCGATAACTGCTTGAATACCAGCATCTACATCAGTTTTGATTTTCTCGTACTGCGAACGCAGGTCTACCATCTGAATCGGTTTCATCTTTCGAAAATTTGGTGTGCAAAATTACTCTTTTTTGACCGATTTTTGTCTATTTGATCTTATAAAACCGCTTTTTATCCTCACAAAATGCAAAATTTCAACATTTTCGGCAGAATATTTGTCGAATTCGCACATTTTTTTCTAATTTTGCAGGTTAGTAAAGGATGAGAGATTATCGTTCAGAGTTGAGAGGGGCGGTAACTTCAACCAACTGCAAATTATATGGTGCGGCATGTCGCATCCAAAAATTAGAAACTAGAAATCAGAAATCAGAAATAGCATAATGCGTAAAACTATATTTTTCTCACTTCTTTTTTGCGTTGGCGCACTTGTGGCGCAGCCACAAGCCTATTTAGAGGCGTTTACGCGCGGCGACTACAAGCCAAAACACCCCGCCGAGGTCTATCACATGAACGATGGACAGCGTTACGCTTCGTTGAGCGACGACGGCAAACGCATTGTGGCTTACGACTATGCGTCGGGCAAGGCGGTGGCTACGCTGTTCGACATCGACAAAATTGCCGATTGCCCGATTGCAAAAATCGAAGGTTACGCCTTTTCGGCCGACGAAGAGCGGCTGCTCGTGCATACCGATTCGCACAAAATCTATCGCCGCTCGGCCACGGCTTCGTACTATGTCTATTATCTGAAACGCAACAAAATAGAGCCTTTGAGCGACGAGAAAAACGAAATTCAGATGGCGCAATTCTCGCCCAACGGACGCATTGTGGCGTTTGCGCGCGACAACAATCTGTTTCTGAAAAAACTCGATTTTGGCACAGAACTCGCCATCACCACCGACGGCGAAAAAGGCCAGATAATCAACGGCACGCCCGACTGGGTTTACGAGGAGGAATTTTGCCAAACACGCTACTTCGAATGGAGTGCCGACAGCAAACTGCTGGCCTATGTGCGCTTCGACGAGAGCGAGGTCGGCGAGTACACTTTCCAAAATTTTGCCGATGGCTATCCGACCTCGATTTCGTACAAATATCCGCGTGCTGGCGGCAAAAATTCGAGCGTGCAACTGCTTGTGTACGATGTGCAGAACCGCACCACCAAACAGATGCACTTCGATGGCGATGCCGACATCTACATTCCGATAATTCGCTGGACAAACGATGCCAATACGCTGGCGGCGGTGCGTTTGAACCGCTCGCAGACGCAATTAGATCTGCTGGCGTTCAATGCGCGTTCGGGCGTGGCACGCCGCATTTTGAGCGAATCGGGCGCAACTTTTGTCGATTATGCCAACTTGAACAGCCTGCATTTCAACTCCGACAACAGTTTTGTGGCGATGAGCGAGCGCGACGGTTGGCGGCATCTCTATCTTTTCGACGCCAACGGCACCCAAAAACGCCAAATCACTTCGGGCAAGTGGGATGTAACCGACTTCTACGGCTACGACGAACAGACAAAAACCGCCTATTTCCAAGCCGCCAAAGAGTCGCCCATCAATCGCGAAGTGTACCGAGCCGATGCCAAAGGCAACTTGTCGCGCATTGGCACGGGCGACGGCATTTGCAGCGCGGAGTTTTCGGCGCAGTTTGCCTATGCCATCTACCAATTCAACAACACCGAAACGCCAAATTGCTACACCATATTAAATAGCAAAGGCAAAACGCTACGCACGCTCGAAGAGAATGCTGCACTCAAAACTTTGACTGCCGAATTGAACTTGCCACACAAAGAATTTTTCACTTTCCAAACATCGGAAGGCATTGCGCTTAACGGCTGGATTGTGAAGCCGAAAAATGTGGAAATTGGCGCAAAATTGCCGCTGGTGATGGTGCAGTACAGCGGTCCCAATTCGCAAGAGGTGTTGAATCGTTTTCATCTCGATTGGGAGTACTACCTGTCGCAGATGGGCTTTGTGGTGGCTTGCGTCGATGGGCGTGGCACTGGCGCACGCGGCCGCGATTTCCGCACTTGTACCTACAAAAATCTTGGCGAACTCGAGGTGAAAGATCAGGTGGAGGCTGCAAAATATCTTGGCTCGCTCGATTTTGTCGATAGCGAGCGCATCGCCATTTGGGGCTGGAGTTACGGCGGATTCACCACATTGAGTTGCCTCACCAACGGCGGAGGCGCGTTCAAAGCGGGCATCGCTATTGCGCCAGTAACCGATTGGCACTACTACGACACAGCCTACGGCGAGCGTTTTATGAACCGTCCGCAGGAGAACGACCGCGGCTATGCGCAGGCCAGTCTGCTCGACAAAGCCGACCGCTTGCAGGGCGAACTGCTGCTTGTTCACGGCACTGCCGACGATAATGTGCATACGCAGCAGTCGTGGCTCTACATCGAAAAATTGGTAGAGGCTGGCAAACAGTTCGAAATGCAGTTTTATCCCAACAAAAACCACAGCATACTCGGTGCAGAAGCACGCTTGCACCTCTACACACGCTGCACACGCTTCCTGCAGCAACACTTAAAGTAGTGTGAAAGTGTGAAAGTGTATAAAGTGAAAAGTCTATAAAGTTGAATGTAGGGATGCATCGAGTGCGTCCGAACGCTTCAACGATTAAACGCTTCAACGATAACCAAACAACAACGAAACATAGAAACAGCGCGCAGCGCGAGAAACTTAGAAACCAGAAATTAGAAATCTGCTGACCAACACCAATGCGTTAAACTCATCAACTTATCAACTCATCAACCCAAATTTGAAATGGACCTCCTTACCAATTTTTCTTCCGCCTCGCCGTGGTGGGTTACTTTTTTGCTGGCGTTGGTGTTTGCTATCGACCCATGCGCCATTCTCACTAACATCGCCGCCATCGGCTATGTGAGCCGCGACTTGAACAGCCCTAAACGCGTCTTTTTCAATGGGTTGTGGTACACGCTCGGCCGCACGCTGGCGTTCGGTATTTTGGGCGCAGCGTTGATGTTGCTCCTGCGTGGCGGTGCCGATATTCTGCACATTCAGGACTTTTTTTCGGAGTATGGCGAGTTGATGCTTGCGCCGTTCCTTGTGCTGATGGGCGTGCTGATGTTTGCCGCCGAATTTTTGCCTGCGTTCAAAAGTAGCGCACTGTCGGGCAAGGTCGAAAGCCGCGTCAAACCAAACGCTGTTGGGTCACTGCTGCTTGGGGCGGTGCTGTCGCTGGCGTTCTGCCCAACCAACGCCGCACTCTTCTTTGGCATGGTGGCGCAACCGAATATCTCCATTTGGCACATCATCTTTTTTGCCATCATCGTGGCGTTGCCTGTGCTGGTCATTGCGTGGATTTTGGCGTTCAGTTACGACAGCATCAGCCGTTTCTACGACCGTGTGCGGCACATTGGCAAATGGTTTCGCTGGGGCGTGGGCGCGCTGTTCATTGCGCTGGGACTGTTTTTCATCTTCGAACACCTGTGCGAGGCGTAGCCTACGCCTTTTGGCAACGCACAATCACACGCTGTCCGTCGGCGAGGGTAGTGGCGAACAAATAGATGTCGCCGCCTTCGGTGAGGCGCAGTTTCTTGCGCAGGTCGGCTACCGAAAGCGGAAAATTGCGCACGGTCAAATTGGCTTTCGCCACATCAGCCAAGAGTGTTTTGCCGATTTTCTTGTCGAACGGTGCCGCGCCAACGACCTCGAACTGCCGTCCTGGAAAGTTTGGCAGAAATTCATTAGAAGTGTATAAGTGGCTGTTAATGTGCAGTTTATGCAGATTGTAGCACACTGCCATACTGCGAAACGCGCCCGCTTTGAGCAGCGCAGCGTTGGGTTCGTACAGATAGCGTTGCAGACGATCCGCCCAAAGACACGCCGCCTGTTTTTCGTCCGACAGACGGAATGCAAACACCTCATTATCAGGAAGATTTATGGCAAAAATCGTTGGTTCGCCCACAAAATCGCGCTCCAAAAGTGCCAAAACCTCTTTGCATTCGTTGCCCGTTGCCACCACATGAATTTGCTTGATGTGCTGCAATTCGCGCTGCAGCAGCGCAATATCGAGCATCGGCGACAGTTTGACCAACACCTGCTGCGCCTTTTCGAGCAACAACTCTTGCAAATCAGCCACATTGGGCGTGCAGTCGGCCAGCGCAACGGTTTTGCGCCCCGCCACATCGCGCCGCGCAGGGTCGAGATAGATGGCATCGACAGGCGGCATGGTTGGCAAAAAGTCTTCGCAATCGGCGCAATGCACACCGATTTTATCGCCTAAAACGGCAAAATTCTGCTCGGCCAACGCCGCAAGATTCGGTTCGCGCTCCACATAGTCGGTTTGCGCAAAACGCTGCGACAAAAAGTGGCAATCGACACCAAGTCCGCCCGTCAAATCGACCAGCGAACACCCCGACAAAAGTCCGCTTTTGTAGCGTGCCGCCGCCTCCGACGAACACTGTTCGACCGACAGATGAGGCGGAAACTCCACCTCGGGACAGCACGCCCAACTCGGCACTTTGTCGGTCAGAATCTGCCGCGCGGCTATCTGCTGCAACGCATAGCGCAAATCCACGCCAGTAGGCGCACCGTGCAGCGCCAACGCACGCACATCGTCGCGCTGGTGAGCAAAAACAAACTGTCGGGTAGCGTCGTTCATCGACTGCAAAAGTAGCCATATTTGCGCAGAAAAAGAAATATCGGCGGCGTTTGGCACGATTTTTGCACCGAAAAAGAAAAAATGGTATCTTTGTCGCAACAAAAACAAGCACTTATGAAAAACTACAAACTATTCGCAGCAGCGGCGGTTTCGCTCTTGTTGGCAGCCTGCACCGCCCACACCAACGACAGCATGGATTTGGCTGGCGCCGATTTGATGACCGCCGACATTTCGCCACGCCGAGGCAAAATGGCACTCTGCGCTACCGCTCCCGCAAACGCCAGTTCGACCGACATTGCACAAAAACTGACGCGCACCGCCGAAATCACCTTTCAGACCAACGATGTGGAAGCTACCAAAACTTACATCGAAGGGTGCGTGAGCCAGTTTGCAGGTCTCATCGACGATGAAAATACGAGCAGCGAAACCGACCGCAAAAGTTGCCACATTACGGCGCGCGTGCCAGCCGAGCGGCTCGACACATTTATGGCCGTAGTCGAAAGCGGTGCCATGCGTGTCGAGAGCAAAAGTGTGTCGCAAGAAGATGTTACCACCAACTATATCGACCTGACGACGCGCCTCGAAAACAAACGCGAACTCGAAAAACGCTACAAAACGCTGTTGGCAAAAGCCACGGGCGTGAACGATATGCTGTCGATAGAGCGTGAGATGAACCAACTGCGCTCCGAAATTGAATCGACCGAGCGGCAACTGCGCTACCTCGACCGCCAAGTGTCGTACAGCCGTTGCGACATCGACTTTTTCGAACTGCAAAATGTGAATGTTCGTGAGAGCGGCTCGCAGATTGTAAACGCCTTCAAAACAGGAGGGCAGTGGTTCGTGGCATTCCTGCTCTGGCTGATGCAGTTGTGGCCGTTCATCGTGCTGGCTGTGGCGATAGTCGTGCCGATTGTTTGGCGCGCCAAAAAGCGCAAAAAGTAACTGAAAATCAGCGAATTATCTTAAGGAAACTTCTGTGAATTGCCCGTTTTGTAAAAAAATAATGGGGATTTCTATAAATTTCTAGTTTCTAGTTTCTAGTTTCTAGTTTCTGGTTGGGTTGATTGGTTGATGAGTTGATCAGTTTAACGCATTGGTGAAAGTTTCTGTGGATTTGGTTATTTGGAAATTTATTGAATCGTTCGGACTTTCAACTTTACAAACTTTATAGACTTTACACTTTATACACTTTCATACTTTCACACTTTCAAACTTTCTCACTAAAAAAAATTCCTCACTCCTAATTCCTAACTCCTCACTCGTTTTGTTACTTGCTACTTGCTACTAAAAAATTTGAATTTCTGAAATTGCCTGAAACAATAATCGGCTCACATCTGAATTAAAATCCGTATCTTTGCACAACAAAAACAGGGGATTTCTATAAATTGCCTTGTAGCGATTTTTGAATTTTGGAGTAGCAGATGTTTGGCTTGAGCGAAAGCGCAATGCGGTGGCATTGTAATTGAGTGAAAGTCAGACAGATGCAATCTAAAAACAAAAAGCGCACAAAAGCATTCAGAAATCCATATTTGTTGAATTTATTACAAAAGGGGGAATTTATGGAAGTCCCCAATAGAGATATGGCGCGTAAACAGAAATCGCTGCCGCTGTTGCAGCAGGTAACCATTTCCGATGTGGCGGCCGAAGGCAAAGCACTTGCCAAGGTGGACGACATGGTTGTATTCACCCAGTACGCCGTGCCGGGCGATGTGGTCGATATTCAGATTTTCAAGAAAAAGAAAAACTACGCCGAAGGGCGCGTGGTGCAGTTTCACCACCTTTCCGACAAACGCTGCGAAGCCAAATGTGCGCATTATGGCGTTTGCGGCGGCTGCAAATGGCAGATTTTGCCCTACGACGAGCAACTGCGCTACAAACAGCAGCAGGTAGTCGATAATCTCACGCGCCTTGGACACATCGACTTGCCACAAGTGCAGCCAATTATCGGCTCGAAAAAGATTTACGAGTACCGCAACAAGTTGGAATTTACCTTCTCGAACCGCCGCTGGCTTACCACTGAGCAACTTGGCGAGGCTGCCGACATCGAGCGCAACGGCGTGGGATTTCACATTCCAAATATGTTCGACAAAGTACTCGACATCGACCGCTGCTGGTTGCAGATTGATGTGTCGAACCAGATTCGCAACGAAATTCGCCGCTATGCGCTGGCGCACCATCTCGAATTTTTCGACCTGCGCAACCAGACGGGCTTTCTGCGCACGCTCACCATTCGCACCACATCGACAGGCGAACTGATGGTGGTGCTGGTCTTTTTCCGCGACGACCGCGCCGAACGCGAGGCACTGCTCGGCCATTTGGCGGAGATGTTTCCGCAAATCACATCGCTGCTCTATGTCATCAATAGCAAGTGCAACGACACGATTACCGACCAAGAAATTTGCCTGTTCAAAGGCCGCGACGCCATATACGAGGAGATGGAGGGCTTGCGCTTCAAAATCGGTGCGAAATCGTTTTACCAAACCAACAGCGAGCAGGCGTACGAACTCTACAAAGTGGTGCGCGATTTTGCGGAACTCACTGGGAATGAGTTGGTTTACGATCTCTATACAGGCACTGGCACCATCGCAAATTTTGTCAGCCGTCGCGCGCGCAAGGTGGTCGGTATCGAGTATGTGCCAGAAGCCATCGAAGATGCCAAGACCAATTCGGCCATCAACAATATCGAAAATACGCTCTTTTTTGCGGGCGATATGAAGGCGGTGCTTACCGACGCATTTATTGCGCAGCACGGCCGCCCCGATGTGATAATTACCGACCCGCCGCGTGCAGGTATGCACGAAGATGTGGTGCGTGTGTTGCTCAACGCTGCGCCGCGCCGCATTGTGTATGTCAGTTGCAATCCAGCCACGCAAGCGCGCGATTTGCAGTTGCTCGATGCCAAATATCGCGTCGAGGCGGTGCAGCCTGTCGATATGTTTCCGCACACGCACCATGTCGAAAATGTGGTAAAACTCGTTTTGAGGCAGTAATAAACGCCCATTTTTCAGCGAAATGGCTGGCTTGTATTTGCACATACCGTTTTGCAAAACGCGCTGTATCTACTGCGCTTTTCACAGCGGCACCGACCTGTCGCAACGCACGCGCTATGTGTCGGCATTGTGTAGCGAATTGCGGGCGCGCAGTCGCTACTTGGGCGGCGAATCTATAGCGACTGTCTATTTTGGTGGTGGCACGCCGTCGCTCTTGGAAGTGGCTGATTTTGAAGCGATTTTCGACACGATAAACGCCAATTTTGCGCTCAAACCCGATGCCGAAATCACGCTCGAATGCAATCCCGATGATGTGTCGGCAGAGCAGGCTGCCGCTTGGGCGCAACTGCCGTTCAACCGCGTGAGCGTGGGCGTTCAGAGTTTCGACGACGACGAACTGCGTTTTCTCCGCCGCCGACACACCGCTGTGCAAGCCGAAAACGCTGTTCGCACGCTGCAAAAGGCTGGTTTTCGCAACATCAGCATCGATCTGATGTTTGGCTTGCCCACGCAAACGCTCGCCACATGGACAGCCACGCTGCACCGTGCCATTGCGCTCGGCGTGCAGCACATTTCGGCCTACAGCCTGACCTACGAGGGCGACACGCCTTTAGTGCGGCTCTTGCGCGAGCAGAAAATTGCTGAAGCCGACGAGGAGTTGTGCCTTGCGCTCTTCAAAACGGCCGTCGGCGAACTCGAGCGAGCGGGATTTGAACAGTACGAAATTTCTAATTTTTGCCAGCCGAGATTTCAGTCGCGCCACAACTCGGCCTATTGGAGCGGCGTGCCTTACTTGGGCGTGGGGGCAGCGGCGCATTCGTACAACGGCAACGAGCGTCGGTGGAATGTGTCGGACACCGAAAAATATATGCGCGGCATCGAAAGCGGTGCGCCCGACTTTGGGAACGAAAAATTGACTTGCGAAGATAGGTATAATGAATTTGTTTTTACATCTCTTCGCACACGTAAAGGCATTGATTTACAGAAACTTGACGACCGTGAGCGCACCTATTGTCTGCGCAATGCCAAAAAACATATCAACAACGGCACATTGGCGATAGAAGAGGGCTTTTTGCGCCTAACGCGCGACGGCATTTTTGTGAGCGACGGCATCACAAGCGACCTTTTTCACACCGATTGAATCACCACAAAATTCTCGAAAAATATGGAACAACAGCAACCAACTTTCCGCGAAAAAGTAAAGACATTTTGGCACGATGTGTGTCAATATCTCAAGAGCGTTTCCGACATTGCTGCCGACTGTGACGCACAAGCCACCATCGACAACATCGGGCGCAGCGTGGAGTTTCGCGGCGTGAACATCTGGATTTTGGTCTTTGCCATCGTCATCGCTTCGGTGGGGCTCAATGTCAATTCCACCGCCGTGGTGATTGGTGCCATGCTCATTTCGCCGCTGATGAGTCCGATTATGGGCATCGGTTTGGGCGTTGGCATCAGCGATAACGACCTGATACGCAAGTCGATACGGAACTTGATAGCCATGGCGGCCATCAGTTTGTTGGCCTCGACCACCTACTTTTTGCTCACGCCGTTGAGCGATGCGCAGTCGGAACTGCTGGCGCGCACCAAACCAACGGCTTTCGATGTGTTAATCGCCTTTTTCGGCGGTTTGGCGGGCATTGTGGCCATGTCGCGCAAGCAAGAGAAAACCACTGTGGTGGCTGGCGTGGCCATCGCCACTGCACTGATGCCGCCGCTTTGCACGGCTGGTTATGGGCTTGGCACAGGGCAATGGATCTACTTTTTCGGCGCGTTTTACCTCTTTTTCATCAACTCGTTTTGCATTGCGCTCGCCACATTTCTGATGGTGCGCTACCTCAAATTTCCGCGCAAAAAATTTGTCGATATTGCCCACGAACGCAAAGTGCGCCGCAGCATTCTGGTCTTTTCGCTCATCATCATCATTCCCAGCATTTTCATCGGTGTAAATGTGATTCGTGAAGCCTCGTTCGACAGTCAAGCCATAAAATTTGTGGCCGACATCGAGCGCAGTCCAGCGTGCGAAAATGTGCAGATAGTTGGCACAAAGCGCAACTATTCGGCCAAAGAGCAGGGCATCACCATATCGCTTGTGGGGCAGCCGCTCACGCCCGAGCAGGTGGAATATCTGCACAAAAGGCTGGCCGATTTTGGTCTGTCGAAAGCCAAACTGACCATACGCCAAACGGGCGGTGCCACGCTCGACCTCGATGCGCAGTCGGAGATGATTCAGCAGATTTTGGAGCGCAAAGAGGAGCAGTTGGCGGCTCGCGATGCCACCATCGACGCGCTGCACGCACAGATTGATTCGCTGCAAAACCAGTCGGCCATCACGCCCGAACAACTGGTGCGCGAGGTGCAGGTGCTTTTTCCCGATGTGCTTTCGCTCACCTTTGCCCAAGCCGAAGAGATCGACACACGCACGCAGACAAAGCGCGCTGTGCCTGTGGTAAACGCCACTTGGCGCGGCAAACAGAGCAAACAGTACTCCCAGTTCGAAACTTGGCTCCACGCCCGCCTCAACACCGCCGACATAAAAATCGTGAACCAAGAAGCGCCACGAAAGTAGGGGAGTGCTGCAAAAAAACAGCGAAGCCCCGCAACAGTAGCAGGGCGTCGTTTTTGTCTTTATCTTTATTCTCTAACCTCTCATTATCCATTGTCAATTATCAATTATTTTACTATCTTTGCACAACAAACGGAGCGTTGAATCGCCAGAAAGTTATAGAAGTCCCCTATACACGCCAGCAGGCAAAAAAAAGATCAACCAATGAAACAGACATTTCGTTTTCTTCCGATTTTTGTCGTTCTACTCGTGGCTTGCAACAAGCAGCAGCCCATCGATGCGCCAGCGGAGCAGGGTAGGATAGAGGGCGTCATCGTAGAAGTGAACGGCTACGGACAGCCAATTCCGAGTTTTACGCCTGCCGATATGGCGGCTGCGGGCTTCGACTATGCCGACCTGATGGAGGTAACCATTGGCGATAGTCTTGTGCTGCACAATGTGCCGTATGTGAGTTCGTTCAACGAAGTGGCGATTCTCGGGCCGTCGTTTGTCGATTACAACGCACGCGGCAACGACTACGGTTTTGGCATGCTCAACGGCGATTTTCACTACTACATCGGCGGAAATGTGGGCGACAGCGTGGTGCTGAAAATAACGGAAAAAGGCGGCTATAGGCAGACCTACGAGTTGATGAAATCGGTGTACCAAATCGAACGCCAGCCCAACGAAACTGCCGAAGAGTATGCCAATTTTCGCATGATTACAACCACAGGCATGGCTCGTGGCGTGCTTTACCGCAGCAGCAATCCGCTCAACTGCGTGAACAACGCTGGGCGTTATTGCGTGGTCGACAGTCTGGCGCGTGTGGCGGGCATTCGTACCGAAATTGATTTGGCCGATACGCCCGAAAAATTAGCCACTTACATGGCATCGGAGGGTTACGCATCGACCTATTGCCGTGCGCTTTACGACAATGGTCAAGTCATCGCTTGCGGCATGACGGCCAACACTTTTTGCGACGATTTCAAAATGCGACTGGGCGTGGCTATGCGGTTCATCATTGCCCACGAGCCGCCCTATCTCATTCATTGCAACGAGGGCAAAGACCGCTGCGGATTTGTGTCGATGCTGCTCGAAGCGTTGGTCGGTGCCGACATCGACGAGTTGCGCCGCGACTACATGATAACCATGCTGAATTTCTACAAAATCGAGGACAACGGTGCGTCGTACCAACTGCGCCAATCGCTCTCTATCGACCGCATGATTTGGCTTTTGTGCAACGAGGAGGCGCTGCAAAACTACGCCGCTATCGACTGGAATACCATCGATGTGTCGAATATCGACTGGGAGGGGCTGGGCTTTTATCAGGTGAATTTGCAAGGGTCTACGCTACAAAACGCTGCCGTCAAGTACTTGAAAGAGTGCGGCCTCACCGAAACCGAAATTGAATCGCTGCAAAAACGCCTGACAACGGTGGTGGACTCGCATTGAAGTATTTTGCAATAAATCGAAATCAATAAATCAAAAATTAAACCATGAAAAAAATTTTGTATCTGTGTGCTTTGGCGGCGGTTTGCGCTGGCTGCCACCGCGCCAATCCCAAAATTGTGTCGTGTGCGCTGGTGCCGATAGAGGCGCAGACGGGCGACACGACCATGTTGCGGCTGATTGCTCCCTACAAACAGGCGCAAGAACTCGAAATGAGCGTCGTCATCGGCGAATCGGAGCAGTTGATGCGCGCCGAAAAGCCCGAAGGACTGCTCAATGCGTTGGTGTCCGATGCGATGTTTGAATATGGTAACTCACTGAAAACCACCGACTTGGCAATTACCAATTTTGGCGGTCTGCGTAACGACCTGCCGCAAGGCGCAGTTACCGTAGGTCATGTGATGCAGATTATGCCGTTCGACAATGCTGTGATTTTTCTCGAACTGCAAGGCAGCGAACTGCTGAAATTGGCCGATGCCATCGCTGCAAAAGGCGGCGAAGTGGAAACAGGCATGTCGCTCACGATTGGGCGCGACGGCAAAGCCAAAAATGTGCTGCTCGGCGGCAAACCTATCGACCCACAACGCACCTACCGCGTCATCACCACCGACTATCTGTCGTATGGCAACGACCATTTGGAGCCGTTGGCCAATTACGCCAAAATGGAACTACTGCAAACCATGTTGCGCGATGTGATTTCGGACTACATTCGCCAGCAGACCGCCGCAGGCAAAACACTTCACACAACCTTAAAACATCAAATCCATGTCGAAAAATAGATTTCTCTCGATGGCTGCGCTCGGCGTGGCACTCTGCTTGGTTTCGTGCTGCAACCAGCCGCGCCAACTTGTCATTTTGCATAGCAACGATTCGCACAGTCAGATAGAACCCTGCGCCAACGGACAGGGCGGCTATGCGGCACGCAAACAGTTTATCGACAGCATTCGCGCCGTTTATGGCAATGTGCTGCTCATCGATGCGGGCGACATTTTCCAAGGCACACCCTATTTTAATATGTTCAACGGACGGCTCGAAATAGCGGGCTACAACCTGATGGGCTACGAAGCCACCACATTTGGCAACCATGAGTTCGACAAAGGCATCGACACGCTGGCGGTGCGTATGCGCGAGGCCAATTTTCCGTATGTCTGCTGCAACTACGATGTGGCTGGCACTGCCGTCGATGGCTTGGTGAAACCCTATATCGTTCTCGAAAAGCAGGGCTTGCGCGTGGGCATTCTCGGTCTTGGTGTCGATCCCACAGGGCTGATTTTAGCCGATAATTTCGGCGGCATAAAATACCTCGACCCAGTGGCGGCTGCCAACAAATATGCCGACATCTTGCGCCACAACGAGCATTGCGATTTTGTCATTGCGCTGTCGCACTTGGGCTATTCGTCAAATCCCGACATCATGAGCGATTCAATTATTGCAGTGAACAGCCGCGACATCGACCTGATTTTGGGTGGTCATACGCACGAAATCCGTGGCGTGTTCGACATTCCAAACGCCGCTGGCAAAATCGTAAAAGTGATGCAAACCGGCAAATCGTCGAAAGAACTCGACATGGTAGTGGTGGAGTACTGATAGGCGATTAGAAATTAGTTGCAAGATATTTCTTGCGGCTACCCCAACAAACAAATCAACCTCGAAAAATTTCGAGGTTGATTGTTTGTTTTGGCTATCTTAGTCTATCCAAGCATTGTCAGCAGAATGCCTGCCGCTACGGCCGAGCCAATCACGCCCGCCACATTGGGCCCCATAGCGTGCATCAGCAGGAAGTTGCCGGGGTTCTCCTCCTGACCTACAACCTGACTTACGCGCGCCGCCATTGGCACTGCGCTCACGCCAGCCGAACCAATCAACGGATTGATTTTGTCTTTGGTAAAGAGGTTCATAAACTTGGCCAACAGTACGCCTCCAGCCGTGCCGCAACCAAAAGCCACGATACCCATGGCGAGAATCAGCAGCGTCTTCACATTCAAGAACGATTCGGCAGTGGCTGTAGCACCAACCGATAAACCGAGGAAAATGACGATGATGTTCATCAACTCGTTTTGTGCCGTTTTCGACAGACGATCGACCACGCCGCACTCTTTCATCAGGTTGCCAAGCATCAGACTGCCAATCAGTGGAGCAGCGTCGGGCAACATCAGTGCCACAATAGCGGTGATAACAATCGGGAAGACAATTTTCTCCTTTTTGCTCACCGAACGCAGTTGGCTCATCTTGATGGCACGCTCTTTTTTGGTGGTCAAAGCGCGCATAATCGGCGGTTGAATCACTGGCACAAGCGCCATATACGAGTAGGCCGCAATGGCAATAGGGCCAAGCAAATGCGGTGCCAATTTCGATGTCAAGAATATCGATGTCGGACCGTCGGCACCACCGATGATACCGATGGAACCAGCCTCGGCCTCGGTGAAACCAAACAGATTGGCGCACAAAAAGGTGATGAAAATGCCCAACTGCGCCGCCGCACCAAGCAGCAGGCTTTTGGGGTTGGCAATGAGCGGGCCGAAGTCGGTCATCGCACCCACACCAACGAAAATCAAACAGGGATAAACGCCCGCTTTCACACCAATATAAAGCACATCGAGCAGACCGCCTTCGCGCATCACCGCGCCGTAACTGTGGTACATCGGACTATTTTCATCCAAAAATGCGACCCACAAATCGTTGTGAAACATACCTGCGCCCGGCAAATTGGTGAGCAACATACCAAAGGCAATAGGCAGCAGCAACAGCGGTTCGTATTGCTTTTTGATGGCCAAATAGAGTAGTAAGAACGAGATGAACAACATCAGCACTTGTTGCCAAGTGATGCGCATAATGCCCATCGACATGAAAAAAGCTACGATATCGTCCCAAGTGTTGTTTTCGCTCTCTGGCACCTCATCGACTACAACAGCATCGGCCGCCTCGGCGGTGGCTGCGGCTGGCGTATCGGTTGCAACTTGTTCGGTCGCTTCGTCTGTGGCAGCGGCTTCGGCCTCTTGTGCAAAAAGGCTTGGCGCACCCATCAGCAGCAGAACTGCGACTATTGACAGGAATTTTTTCATTGTTCCGAAAATTTTTTGGTGTGAGTTCATTAACCTAAAACTACCAGAACATCGTCCTGCATCACGCTTTGTCCTGCGCTCACAGCCACCGAAGTAACTTTGCCATCGCGCTCGGCCAAAATGCTGTTTTCCATCTTCATCGATTCGAGCGTGAGCAGCAAATCGCCTTTTTTCACCTCTTGACCGACTTCGACGGCAACTTTCACTACCGAGCCAGGCAGCGGCGACACCACTTTGAACCCGCCAGCAGGCGCAGCGGCTTTGGGGGCTTCGGGCGCAACGGCTGGTTTCGGCGTTTCAACTTTCGGCGCTTCGGCTACTGGAGCAGCCACATCAGTGGCAGTAAATTCCACGAGTTTGTCGTCCTGCATCACATTCTGACCAGGCGTTACAAGCACGCTCTTCACCACACCGTCTTTTTCGGCAGCGATGTTGTTTTCCATCTTCATCGATTCCATGGTCAGAATCACATCGCCGCGTTTCACGGCTTGACCGTCGGCTACCAGCACTTTCACTATCGAGCCAGGCAGTGGCGATTTGATAAATTCCGATACGCCAGTGGCTTTCGGCGCAACTGGTGCGGCCGTTGGAGCGGCGGTGCGTACGGCAGCCGTAGCAGGGCGAGCAATTTTCACCTCTTTCTCGATTTCGACGGTGAAAGGCGTGCCGTTCACTTCTACTTCGGCCAAATTGTTCTCTTTTTCATTGACCGACACTTCGTATTTGTGGCCGTCTATGATAAACTTAAATTTTCTCATTGCTGTGTTATTTTACAAGATTGTTGATACCATAAATTTTCGAATTCCACGGCGAGTAGCGGCGGTCTATCTTTTTGATGGTGATAACATGCTGCTCTTCGTCGTGCGGTTCGTCGTAGTACAGGTGCAGTGCCATGGCAATAGCCGCTGTGGTGTTGGCCTGCAGCGTAACTTTCACCTTTTCGTCGTACCTGATTTCCGATTTTTCTTCGCCATGAACCACTTTTGGCACTTTCACGCGCGGTTTCATTATCATGCCGAAAAAGCGCATCAAATAGACGAGCAGAATCAGCAAGATGAATGTCAGCCCAAAGCCGATGAGCGTAACCATCCAAACATGTGGCCAGTTTACTGTCAGTAAAATCATAACGCTTCAGTTTTTAGAGTGGAATGTTCGAATGTTTTTTCAACGGATTGGTCAAGCGTTTGCTTTGCAGCACTTGGAAAGCGCGAATAATGCGGAAACGCGTGTTGCGAGGCTCTATCACATTGTCGATGTAGCCGCGCGATGCCGCCTGATATGGGCTGGCGAATTTCTCCTGATATTCAGCCTCTTTTTCGGCAATGTAGCGTTTTTTCTCTTCGGGATCTTCAATGGCTTTGATGTTTTTAGCCTCCAACACACCAATCGCTCCCGATGCGCCCATCACGGCTATCTCGGCATTTGGCCAAGCGTAGCAGTAGTCGCCGCGCAGTTGCTTGCAACTCATCACAATGTGTGCGCCGCCGTACGATTTGCGTATGGTAACGGTAACTTTCGGCACCGTGGCTTCGCCGTAGGCAAACATCAGTTTTGCGCCGTGGTCGATAATGCCAGCGTACTCTTGACCAGTGCCACAAAGGAATCCTGGCACATCGACAAGTGTCAAGATAGGAATGTTGAATGCGTCGCAGAAACGAATGAAACGAGCCGCTTTGCGCGAAGCGTCGCAGTCGAGCACACCTGCAAGCCAGTTGGGTTGGTTGGCAATGATGCCCGTCGATTGGCCATTGAAGCGCGCAAATCCGCAGATGATGTTTTTGGCAAAATCTTTCTGCACCTCCATAAAGTCGTTGTTATCGACAATGATGTTGATGATGTCCTTCATGTTGTAAGGCACATTCGGATTGGCAGGAACCATCTCGTTCAGCACATCGTCCACACGGTCAATCGGGTCGGTGCAGGTCAACACAGGCGCCTCTTCCATATTGTTTTGCGGAATGAACGAAATCAAGCGGCGAACCTGCGCCACGGCATCTTCTTCGCTGGTAGCCACAAAGTGCGTAACGCCCGATTTAGAAGCGTGAACGCGTGCGCCACCAAGGTCTTCGACCGACACATCTTCGCCCGTAACCGATTTCACCACTTTCGGCCCTGTGATGAACATATACGAGTTCTTTTCTGTCATCATAATGAAGTCGGTGAGGGCAGGCGAGTACACCGCGCCGCCAGCGCATGGGCCAAAAATAACCGATATTTGAGGCACTACGCCCGATGCAAGAATGTTGCGTTCGAAAATTTCGGCGTAACCAGCCAGTGCGCAAGCGCCTTCTTGTATGCGTGCGCCGCCCGAGTCGTTCAACCCGATGATTGGCGCGCCCATCTTCATGGCCATGTCCATCACTTTGCAGATTTTCTGCGCCATCGTCTCCGAAAGCGAACCGCCAATAACTGTTGCGTCCTGCGCAAACACATACACCAAACGACCATCGATGGTGCCGCTACCTACGGCCACACCGTCGCCGAGAAACACCTTCTTCTCCATACCGAAGTCGGTGCAGCGGTGGGTGAGAAACATATCCACCTCTTCGAAACTGCCCTCGTCGAGCAGCATGTTGATGCGTTCGCGAGCGGTGAAACTGCCTTTGGCGTGGTGTTTTTCTACCGCTTTTTCGCCGCCGCCAGCCATGGCTTCGGCGCGCTTCTCAATCAGTTTTTTCAGTTTTTCTTGATTTTCCATTGTCGTTGCGTTTATAGGATTTTCGTTCTATTTTTCCGCCGATTTATTTGGGCTGTTCGCAGAGTTCGGTCAACACGCCGCAAGTCGATTTCGGGTGCAAAAACGCTATCATCAGGTTTTCTGCACCTTTGCGCGGGGCTTTGTCGATAAGTTGCAAACCGGCGGCTTCGGCCTCTTTCAGAGCTTCGGCCACGCTCTCTACATTGAACGCCACATGATGCACGCCACCACGGCCGCCATTCTTTTCGATGAACTTGGCAATGGTCGATTCGGGGCAAGTCGGCTCCAACAGTTCGATTTTTGTCTGTCCTACTTTGAAAAAGGCAGTACGCACTTTTTGGTCGGCCACCTCTTCGATAGAGTAGCATTTTGTTCCCGTCAGCAACTCAAAAAACGGGATTGTGGCATCGAGGCTCGCCACTGCAATGCCCAAATGCTCAATGTGTGTTGGTTTCATAACAAATTGAATTAAAGATGTTTGTGAATAAAAGTTAAATTTTTACTTTAAGTGTTACAATCGCTGCAAAAAATTCTTTTGCAAATTGTCTGCAAAAATACATTTTTTATTGAATTATAAGCACATACGCAGCAAATAAAGTTTTCAACAACCCACAAAAAAAACTGCGCCAAAGTTGGGACGCAGTTCTGACTCTTCTTTTGGCAAAAAAAAGTGGCTTTTTCGGTTTACTTTTTGCTCAAAAGCGCAATTATCGCCTCGACCTCCGTATCGAAATCGGCACGAAGTTTTGCGTAGTAGGCTTTGGCCTTCATGCCTGGCTCGGGGCGGTTGGCGCGCGCCAAAAAGTCGTTGTTCAAAGCGGCTACGCGCACCAGCACATCGCTAAATTCCTGTTCGTTCATCTTGTCGAGCATCTTGTGAACAATGTACGCCTCGCTGACGAGTTCACTCGCAATCAGTTGAATGCTCTGTTTGAGTTCTTTGCGGCTTGCCATAATTCCAATAAAATTAAAGGGTGAAATGTAATTTTTTGCAAAGATAGCCGTTTTTATTAAAAAGTCAAACCTTTTTTTGTAATTTTGCATCATAATTAGTCGCAAGTAGCAAGAAGCAAGTCGCAAAGAATAGTTAGAAGTGAGAAGTTAGCAGTGAGCAGTGATGCGGCAGGGCCGCAATGTCAGATTTCAAATTTCATTTGATTTTTGCTCCGCTCGGCATTGCTCAAACGAGTTTGGCACTGCGCTCGCTTATCGCAAAAATTCAGATTCCAAATTGTAGGGACGCACCGAGTGCGTCCGAGTAAAATGAACAATAATTGCGGCGTTTTGGCTACCGCAACTTGAAACTTGAAACAGCGCGTAGCGCAACCAGAAACCAGAAATCCGAAGACCAACACCAACGCGTTAAACCAATCAACCAATCAACCAATCAACCAATCAACTCATCAACCCAATTTGAAATTTGAAATATGAAATTTGAAATTATTTTCCTCGCACGACAAAAAACTTACTTGCAAAACTTGAGTTAGAAATAATGAAACGACCCATCTGCTTTTTGGCTCTCTGCGCGCTGCTGCTGTCGCTCTGCGCCTGCGTCGACGACAAAGTTACTACCGATCCGTCGGCTGTGCTGGCGTTTTCGTGCGACACGCTCTCGTTCGATACCATGTTTACCAATGTGCCGTCGCGCACGCTCTCGTTCAGCGTCTATAACCGCAACCGCCGCGCGCTGGTCATCTCGTCGGTGCGCTTGGGGCGGGGCAGTGAGTCCTATTTTCGCTACAACCTCGATGGGCGCATTCCACCCGACAGCAAAATGCTCGAAAATGTCGAAATTGGCGCAAACGACAGCCTGATAGTCTTTGTGGAGATAACGGCCGATTCGAGCAAAATCGATATGCCGCTCTTTTACATCGATTCGATGATTTTCGTTACCAACGGCGTAACGCAAGATGTGAAACTCGTGAACTACGGCCAAGATGCTGTCATTCTGAACGATGCCGAAATCAGCAGCAATACCACTTTCGATGCGCAGCGTCCCTACCTTATTTTTGGTAATCTGCATGTCGCCGCCAACGCCACACTCACGCTCGAGGCAGGCACACGCCTCTTTTTCCACAGCAAAGCCAATCTGGTGGTCGATGGCAACCTCGTAGCAAAAGGCACTGCCGAAAAACCCATACTGATGCGCACCGACCGCTTCGACCGCATGCCCGACGAGGACCGAACGCCCTACGAATATATGCCGGGGCAGTGGGGCGGCATATATCTGCAAAATGCGCACGGCACACACACCATCGACCACGCCCAAATACGCAACTGCGACATCGGTGTGGTGCTGGTCGGCACTTCCATAGCGCAACCCACGCTCACACTCACCAACAGCGTGCTGCACTCGATGACACAGTACGGACTCTACACCCAAAATGCCAAAGTGGATATGGCCAACTGCGAACTGTCGAACTGCGGCACATCGTGTCTGTATCAACTTGGCGGCGAACTGCGCATGGCACACACCACCATCGCCAACTACTACACTTGGGGCTCGCGCGAAGATGTCGCCTTAGTCGTGGCCAACTACGCACTCGATGGCAATCTGCTCTATGTTTTTCCCGTGCAATCGACCGTAATCGAAAATTCCATCGTTTTTGGCAGCCAAAGCAGCGAAATTTCACTGTTGCGCGACACCATCACCGACGCTACATTCAATGTGCTGATTAGCAATTCGTTGCTGAAAAAACGCAAGCAAAACGAGCCCTTTTACCACGACAATTTGTGGGCAAATTCACAAAATCCCGATGCCAGCGGCACCTACCATTCCGATACGGTTTTTGTCAATACCACACGCCGCGACGGTGGCTACTACAACTTCCAACTCGACCAGCAATCGCAGGCACGCGGCCGCGCCAACATCAGCGTCGCACAACGCTACCCAACCGACCTGCTCGGCCACAGCCGCCTCGCCGACGGCCACCCCGACCTCGGAGCATACGAAAAGTAATTGATAATGGACAATTGATAATTGACAATGTAGGGACGCGGTATGCTACGTCCGACGAATAAAGAATAAAGACGAAAGACCAAGACTAAAACTAAGACCAAAGTCTTTTCCCCTTTGGGGAAAACGGGAAAAGAGGCCACAACCAAGAAAAATGAATAATGAACAATGAACAATGAACAATGAATAATAATTGCGGCTTTTCGGCTACCGACAATTAGAAACTAGAAATTAGAAATTAGAAATTAGAAATTAGAAATTAAACCTCACAGCCTCTCACCAATGCGTTAAACTAATCAACTCATCAACGAACTATGCAAAAACCTTTCGCCGCCATACTACTGCTTCTGCTGCTGCCCGCTGTGCTTGGTGCGCAAAACAGATTTCGCGTGATGGAGTACAATGTCGAAAACCTGTTCGACACGCAGCACGACACGCTGAAACACGACGACGAATATCTGCCCGGCGGTATGCGTGGCTGGAATTACGCACGCTACCAACAAAAACTCACGCACATCGGGCAAGTGGTGGCTGCCGTTGGCGAATGGACTCCGCCAGCATTAATTGCACTTTGCGAGATTGAGAATAGGCATTGTTTGATTGATTTAGTACGCTATTCGCATTTGCAACAACTTAATTATCAGATTATTCACTACGAATCGGACGATGCGCGTGGCGTAGATGTGGCATTGCTTTATCAACACCATTTTTTCCGCCCAATAGCGTCGCGACCGATACGCTTTACGCTCCCTTCGGGCAAGGCTACGCGCGACATTCTCTACGCTTGCGGCACACTGCCGAGCGGCGACACACTGCACCTGTTTGTCAACCATTTTCCGTCGCGTTTGGGCGGCGAACTCGAGAGCGAACCCAACCGACTTTTTGCTGCCTCACGCCTGCGCGAGGCGGTCGATAGCGTGCAAAATACCGATTCTGCGGCATTGATTCTCATCATGGGCGATTTCAACGACTATCCCGACAACCGCAGTATGCGCCAAGTGCTTGGTGCTACTCCTGTGGGCGACTCACTGGCGGTGAACCAACTCTACAACCTCACCTACGCGCTGCACGAACAAGGCGAAATTGGCAGTTACCGCCACGACGGACAGTGGGGCATGCTCGACCAAATAGTGGTGTCGGGCGCGCTGCTCGCTGGCGCAAAACAGACCGCCATCACCGCCGACGGCGTGCGTGTGTTCGCCCCCGATTGGCTGCTCGAGGACGACAAACCGTTTGGCAAAAAGCCGTTCCGCACCTACATCGGCCTGAAATTCAACGGCGGCTACAGCGACCACCTGCCAGTCTTTTTCGATTTGCAGACAAAATAGGCGCAATTTTCTGCACGCAAAGTGCCAAAAATCAGAATAGGGGAGTTCTATAAATTATTACAAGAAGTGAGGAATTTTTGAATAAAGAATAAGGAATAAAGACAAAAGACTTTTTAATTATCCAATTTTCAATTACTTAATTATTTGAAGATTTGAAGATTTGAAAATTGCGACTTTTCTTTAATGCTTGATTTTGCTCACGCTCGGCAAATTGAAAACTCGTTTTCGTTTGCGCTCGCTAAATCGCAAAATTGGTTCGTTTCTTTT
>CAVBBP010000019.1:0-42726 GCA_963593685.1 Segatella copri | reverse complement strand
GCTTGGCGGGTAGTTTGACTGGGGTGGTCGCCTCCAAAAGCGTAACGGAGGCTTCCAAAGGTACCCTCACGACGATTGGTAACCGTCGGAAGAGTGCAATGGCATAAGGGTGCTTGACTGAGAGGCCGACAAGCCGATCAGGTAGGAAACTAGGGCATAGTGATCCGGTGGTTCCGAATGGAAGGGCCATCGCTCAAAGGATAAAAGGTACTCCGGGGATAACAGGCTGATCCCTCCCAAGAGCTCATATCGACGGAGTGGTTTGGCACCTCGATGTCGGCTCGTCACATCCTGGGGCTGGAGAAGGTCCCAAGGGTTCGGCTGTTCGCCGATTAAAGTGGCACGCGAGCTGGGTTCAGAACGTCGTGAGACAGTTCGGTCCCTATCTGTTGTGGGCGTTGGAGACTTGAGGAGAACTGGCACTAGTACGAGAGGACCGTGCTGGACTGACCTCTGGTCTACCGGTTGTGCCGCCAGGCGCAGTGCCGGGTAGCCATGTCGGGATTGGATAAGCGCTGAAAGCATCTAAGCGCGAAGCCGTCTTCGAGATTAGGTCTCCTTTGAGGGTCGTCCGAGACGAGGACGTTGATAGGCCGCAGGTGTATGGGCGGAGACGCCAGAGCCGAGCGGTACTAATAGCCCGAAATCTTCTTTTTGTTGTCGTACCGCCGCGTTCGATGTTGTGCGAGTGCTTGTTTTTGCGCTTCTTTTCCGGCAATAGGTCAAACCGTATTTAGGTGGCTATGGTGCTGGGGTTCCACCCCTTCCCATTCCGAACAGGGAAGTTAAGCCCAGCCGCGCCGATGGTAGTGCACCCCGCGTGTGCGAGAGTAGGTAGCCGCCGCTTTTCAGAACCTCGATGAGTTCTTGCTCGTCGGGGTTCTTTGTTTTTAGGCCCATAGACTCCCCCTCGTATCCACCCAAGGGGGAAGATTGGAAAATTTATCGGCTGCTTGTTGTGAATTGCTTTCAAATTTTGTATCTTTGACATCTGAAACAACTCATTTGAATTAACGTGCGAATTTAACTTGTTGTGAATTGCTTTCAAATTTTGTATCTTTGACATCTGAAACAACGCTAATATCGAATAATCGCCGCAACCGGCAGTTGTGAATTGCTTTCAAATTTTGTATCTTTGACATCTGAAACAACTATTACACAAAAAATGAAATGGAAATATTAGTTGTGAATTGCTTTCAAATTTTGTATCTTTGACATCTGAAACAACAACCAAATCACAGATGGAAAAATTTTTAGGGTTGTGAATTGCTTTCAAATTTTGTATCTTTGACATCTGAAACAACCAACGCACTCACCGCGCTCGATGTTAGCAAGTTGTGAATTGCTTTCAAATTTTGTATCTTTGACATCTGAAACAACCGCGCCACCTTTGCAGTTACCAACCCGACAGTTGTGAATTGCTTTCAAATTTTGTATCTTTGACATCTGAAACAACGCAACGGCTCTATTACGCCATTGCACCGAGGTTGTGAATTGCTTTCAAATTTTGTATCTTTGACATCTGAAACAACTGGATGTCGGCAATTAACACTAAATCAATTAGTTACACGCTGTTTCAGAAATAAAAATTCCGCTCCAAAAAGGGCGGAATTTTTATGTTTTTGTCCAGTTTTGTGAGTCAAAACAGTTCCAATTGTTGTACGGGCAGGTTCAAACTTTCGACTTTTTTGCCGACAAAAAGTTCGATTTGCCCAAATTGTTTGTCGGTGATACGCAAAATTCCCACCGATCCCAACTCGGGCAAAATACGCCGCACGCGTTCGGTATGAACTTCGGCGTTTTCGGCACTGGCACAATGGCGCACATAGACAGAAAATTGGAACATGGTGAAGCCGTCGGCCATCAGTTTCTTGCGAAAATCGGCGTATGCCTTCCGCTCCTTTTTCGTGTCGGTCGGCAAATCGAAAAATACGAGTACCCACATAATACGATATGCACTGAATCGTTCTTGCATCACATTTCGGGATAGGTTATTTTGCGCTGTTCGCCATTGAAACAGCGGTAGAGCGATGCCGTGGTTTGTCCCACCGCCACCATCAATGGACTGCGTTTGCCGCCGATGGTTACATCTAATGTTGGAATTTGCAGTAATTCGCGTTTCATTTCTATCGATAGTTCGTCGCCAACTGCGCCCCGCTGCCGAAGTTTTACAACCAATGCATCGACATAGGGGCGGTAGGGTTCCATAATGTCGTCGGCCAAACAGTAGGCGTTGTAGCGGTTGTGGTGGTGAATGCCGAGCGTTGGCAACAAGCCGCTGGGCACCAAACCGCGCGCCACTATGGCACGCAGAATGGCGTAACCATAGTTCAGCAGATTGTTTGGCGCAACGCCCTCGCGTTCGCCTGTGAAATTGGGAATGTCGGCAAACAGATTGCGCCAATAGAATACCGCCGCACGCGCCTCGAGGTTGTCGCTGTCGCCGCTTTTCACATCGGCAGCCCATGCCAGCATATTGCGTGCTACACTGCCGTGTGTCATTTGCAACACGGCGGCCTGATTGCGTATTTTGTACTGCACGGTTTGCTGCCAAAGTTGTTTTTTCAGCGGGAGCGAAGCGTCTAACTGACAGCGAAAACGCTCGTTTTGCGTGGTATTTCCGCAGAGTGGCAACATCAGTCCAACGGGCAAATGGCTGCTGTCGCAAGTGATAACGGCGCAGTTGTTTTCGAGCAATACCTCCAACACGCCTTGCGTGATGGTAATTTGTTTATTGTCGAGCACCACCACACCGATGTCCTCGATGGGAATGGTGGTAGTGGCTTCGCGCTTGAAACTGTCCGACACATCGGCTTTTTCCACTTCGGGCAACTTGATGACCAACTGCGCATTCTTCAGCGACAGATAGGCAGGATTGCTAAAACAGAGCGTGCGTTTAATCATAGTTTTATTGGTGTTTAATATTCCCCAACATCGACAATTTGTCCTATATGGTTCACACGAACTTTGACGATACCCTGTAAGTTTTGAGGAGTCTGTATCAATTCCCATGCAATCCGTCGCAATTCCTTCTTTTCGCCTACAACTGTTTCTAGATGATGCCTAAACATATAATTTTTTGTCGCAATTTTTTGCACTCTAAACAGATTTGGGCTGATAATCGCGTAATTATCGGGATTTTGCAAGTCGATTTCGTTCGGATCAAAACCAGTTTCCTTGTTTGGAAAAACAAAGTATTCGTTTTGTTTCATTGTGAAAAGGAACTGCCAGCCTTCGTCTTTTTTGTATTCTTTATCAATGATAGGCAATCCGAGGGTGGCACGCGTAGTGGCTTCGTAAAACGAAACAACATTTTCTTGCAGATTGCCTTGTGCAT
Organism: Segatella copri; assembly: GCA_963593685.1. GTDB lineage: Bacteria > Bacteroidota > Bacteroidia > Bacteroidales > Paludibacteraceae > W0P28-013. The sequence goes on along the minus strand of CAVBBP010000019.1, from coordinate 39,389 downwards.
CGCGATAGATGGCTACATGGTGATTGTTGCCAGTCTGCACAAAATCCGATGGCAATGTTTTTCCGTCCGCATTCAAGATAACACTGCCGAAATGATCATGTTTTTCGTGTAAGGCTTCGGCATCGCTTACACCAGAAATCGTAACACGTTTTATTTGAATACCTTTCTCTTTGTTGAGCCAAATCGGATTTTCATCAAGGTTAGAGAATGCCTTTTGTGCATCACCGCCAAATTCCGCCAAGCGACGTTCAAGTATCTTGCGGATTTTAGTGTCGATTACTTTGCCCAATTTTCTCTGCACGCCGTCCGCATTTAGCTTTTTATTTCCCGACTTACCGAAATTTTCATAAGAAACATCCTTGCGGATAGTATAAATATACTCAAAAGCCACAGTTTTTACTCTATCAGGCACTTGTTCCGTATGCTCCTCATTTAAGAATATCGGATTTTTTTCGAGGCTATTTTTCCCAGTAAATGCCTTGGTGGAATTTCCTTCGAATTGCGCTAAACGATGGAGCAGAGCATCGCGATACTGTTTGCAGGTTACAGTCGCAATTTTTTCATTGTCGAATGCACTGCCAATTTTTTCCATTTTCACAGCATATCGTTTAATTTTTCCATATACTGTTTCGTTGTGTAGTTGGCCGCGCGGCGTGAGTTGCGTAACTTTTTGGTCTGCGCCGTGTTTTTGAATAGTATTGATATTGCGTGTTACAACCTTGTTTTTCGCTTTTGTAGAAACCAAAATGTTTTCTAATTGTCGTTTGGCTTCTGCTCTGAACTTGTCAAGAGGTATTGGAGATTTGAAACGCAGTTTCCCTTTTTTATCAGGTGCCAACTCCTTTCTTTCAATGCCATAAATTACTTTTTCCCTATCTTCTTTGCTTAATGTGCTTATTTCTACATAGTCAAGGTCGATGTAGTCGTCAACGCTCTTTTGAACTCTTGCATTCAAATTATTCAGATATTGAATGAAACTGCTTTTGGTAAATGCAATCGTTAGTGCGTCCATGGCGTGGTGGCGATGGTCGTTGCGTTTAGTCCAATCTTTAATTTTCTTTACATAACGAATTTCACCCGTCGCATAATCGATATGTTCTTCGTTTTCCACCAAACCGAGTTTCGCATATTTTGGGAAGTTGAGTTCTTTCATGACATCAACCAACTGCCAATCTTCGCGCAAACGGGCTGTTACTGACCCTGTTGTTGGGACAACTACTTTGACAATAGTTTCCAAAATTTCACGGGCTTTTTTTGCGATGTATTGCGAATCGCGCAAATCTCGTTCGATAAAATCGTTTGGTATGTCGGCTTCTGACATTAGGAGATTTTTGTACTTGGTTTTTCCGATGATGTTGTTTTTATACAAGTTTTCGATGCGCATTTTGTACTCTTCTATTCCACTTTCGCCATATTTTTGCGAAACATAATCGAATGCGGTGGTGTTACCCTTATCGATATTTACACTTCGACTCTCGATGGTTTTGTTTGAAAGCGAGTTGTCGAAAAGTCTTGCTTGTGGAATAATATGTTCAATATCAAACTCTTTGCTGAATAGTTTTTCGCGCGGAATGTATGTGTTCGAGTACAATGTTTTGTAATCATTTATTCCTAACTCCAAATAGAGTTTGTAGCGTATGATGTCATTTTTTGTAGGTTTCTTTATACCGAACTCTTCCTGTAAAATTGTACGATATTTTTCGTGTTCAGCGGTGGTTTTGTTGATTGCTCGTGTCATTTCTTCCCGCTCTTTTGCGCTCTTTTTCAATTCACGCGCCAACTCAATGCGTATTTCGTCAGGCTTTCCGTAAGTATCGATCACCGAATTGACCACATGTATCATTTGATTCAGAATTTTTTCGACCACTGGATTCCGCAAACTATTGCGCGGCAACAATTCTAAATGGTCTTTCAAAACTTTGTGTTCCAATTCTTCTTTTGTGAGCGAGCGTTTTGAATGTCGATATCCTGCTTTTTCGCAAGCCACGCTATATGTATCCCCCTTCTCCATATAGGGCAATATCTTTCGCATAGCCTTCGTACTCAAATTGCCATAATCTGGCTGAAATGCCACATTTGCGAGAATCGTTGCCGATGCCCTATCAAAGTTGTACAGTTGCGATATTTTTTCGATTAATTTGTCGTTGCCGAGTTTCGATGAATCACCTTCGAACGAGTAAATCAGATGCCACAACTGATATGCGGGCTGTCGCTTAAAATTGTCCCCATCTAACAATGCGTCGAAGTGGAGAATATCGGTATTATAGCCAAGTTTCTTGAATGTCGATTCAACGCATTGTTCAATTTCGTTGGCTCTCATTTTTGAAAAATCATGTCCGTCGTATCCGCTCAATTCAATGATAGTTTGATAAGCTTTGAATAGTGTTGCATTTGTTTTGTTCCCATCGATTTCTTCGTGATTCAGATCAAATCCTTTTCCCTTTTTATACAACAATTTTAGTGCGTCGGTTTTTGAAAGTTTTTCTCTCAAATTGAGTTCAGTAAAAAGAATCTCTTTTTCTTCTTGATTCAAAAACCGTTTCCCTTCTTCGTACGATTTTTCGCTTCCGAACAAATCGGAGGTCTCTTTGGAAATGACTTTACCCGATACTTGTATGTTGTTTAGCGTTTGCCAAATCTTAAATTCTTGGAACAGTGGTGATGATTTTGGGCAAACGCGACTTCCTATTGTTTTGATTTTTTTCTTGCCATCAATTTCAACTTCAATTTGTCGGCTCTCAAATTCGCAGAAACTTATTAACCCTTTTTGTGATTTGAGTGGTCGCTGGTAGAAAATTACGATGTCGCGAATCTCTTTTTTCAAATCTTGAGTAAGTTCTTTGTGATATTGCGCCTGCGTTTCCCAAATTTTTTCAAATTCGTCCAAATAATCTTGGCGATAAAAAACTTGGTTTTTTAGGCTGTAATTTGGGTTTTTAGCCAATTCTGCCATTTGGTATTGCCCAACGGTTTGCCCCCTAAAAAACAACTCTTTGCTGCGATCGCTTATTGCACCGAGATACCCACTCGAATTGTTGATTTGCGCATTTACCTTTTGTAAAACGATGGCCAATTTTTCCAAATCCATTTTCTCTTCTAAACTTTTTGCGCGCCATTCGTAGTTTTCATGTTTTAACTCTTCGCCTTTTGCTTCGCGTTTAATGCCCTCTATTCCAAATGGTTGCACACAGATAGCCCATGTCTGTTTCTCGTTTTTATTTTTAAGTTTATCGTGCAATTCGTCGGTTAGTATTTCAGGGTAAAATTGTTTCTGAAAAGTCCATATTTTGTCAAATTCGGTTTGTAAATCAGAGCGATAGAAATCGGGCAACTGTTTTTCCCCATTTTGTAAAAGTCCCAATACAAATTGTCCTGGTGTCAAGTCATTTTCATACAACTGATTGGCAATCGATATGCCATCAATGAGTTTCCCATCGTCGTTGTTTTTGACTTTGCGGTTGCTTTTATAACCACGCTTTTTGTTTATCATCAACAAAATACGGGCAAATTCTTCAAGCGAAACCTCTTCTGTGGCCGCCTTGGCTCGCAAACAATAAGTTTCAAAGGTTGTACGATTCCCATTCTCGGTTAGAATAGAGTTATCGCTAATAAAGCCGTGCTGTTGCAACAGTTCAATGAGATTTTCTCGCCGCAATTTGTACCGCTGAAGATTGCGTCGCATCGAGCGTTTCAAAGTGCGTTCAGCATTTGTTGGAATGCTTTTGCCTTTTTCGAAATTTTGTTGTTCGTCCACCGTAAGTGGATTCACACGCACGCCCAATTTCACAATCGATGATTGTTCGTTGGCGTTTTCTGCTTCATTCACCACTGCCCAGCCGATGCTGTTTGTTCCTAAATCGAGTCCGAGAATTTTTCGTGCCATAGCGTTATTTTTTTTGAGGGGGTTATATTATCAACTCTACAAAGTTAAACATTTTTTTGTGAAATAGTTTGGCAGAACAAAAACTTTGCCGTACCTTTGCCGTACAAAATTTGAAGCAATTCACAATAAGGATTATTCCGTTGTGAAATCATTAGAGTGGCGCACTGCGGTGCGTCCCTCTCTTTTTTTGGGGGGGGCGGATTCAATAATTCGTCTTTGCGCCTACACAAAAACAGCAATCTCCCCACAAATGCTTGCGGAGAGATTGTTGTTGGGGGGCGATTGGGCGGCTATTGTTTTACAAATTTGCCGAGGGTTTTCTGCCCATTGCCGAAGGTGGCTTGCAGCAGGTAGAGCCCTTGTTGCAGGTCGTTCACATCGATGGTGTTGCTGCTCGAGCGTGTGTCGATGGTTTCGATGAGCATGCCTGTGCAGGTGTAAATCTCGACGCGCGTTATTGTCTCGTCGCTTGTGATGTGGAGCGTGCCACGCACAGGATTCGGGTAGAGGCTGATCATCTCAGCGCGGTCGACCCACACATGGTCGATGGCGGTTACCTTGCAGTCAGTCAAAAGTTTTTCGGCACCGCCGCTCCACATATAGCACACATCTTCGTCGGTCCAGAGGTCGGAGGTTTGGTCTTTGTCTTTGCCAGCGTTGAATATGAAGTTCACCTCTTTTATCGAGGCGTCGAATGTGTGGTAGTAGAAGCCATCGGCATTCACATTTGTGAGTTCAGTGCCTGGCCATGTACCCATAAGATTTGTGGTTTTTGTGCCACTGACGGTCCATGCGTAGAGATATACTTTGTCCCACGACGATGGTTTGTAGAACGATACGGTGATTGGCGTGGTTTGCGGTGCTTTGTAGGTGTATTCGTAGATTTGCACATCTGTTTTGGTCGATGCAGTTTTTGCATAGGCTTTCAGCGTGGTTGTTCCGCTGATAGTGAATGCAGCCGAATAGGTTTTGCGTGTGCTCGAAACCGTGGGGTCGCTGCCATCGAGTGTGTAGTAGATGGTGGCGCGTTCGGTGCCGCCAATAACCGACATACTGATGCTGAGTGTCGATGTTTTGAAAGTGCTTGACCCCGGCGTAACAATCAATTTTGGGGCAACTGCCGAGTTGGTTTTAATCCACATGGCGTAGCCCGTTCCCGAAGCGGCTTTGGTGTAGCCCGATTTCGACGACGAAACTTTGTCGCCGAGTTCGAGTATGAGCGTACCATTTTTGCCTGTTACAGTGGCACGATAACCGCTGGAATTGCCCTCGTCGCTCACGGCACTTTCGGAGTGAACTTGCACTGCTTTGCGTGCCAAAACCATCGGCGCAATGGCACTCTTGTACTCTTTCCAATGCGGATAGAATACGCACGGCACGCCCGGCATCGACAAGATGAACGCGTTGGCTTGCAGCACTTTGTCTTTCATTGCCGAGGTCATGGAGTTTCCAAGACCACCGAACTCGTTCTTGTCGCGCTGGTAGGTGTCGTGGTTGTCGATGAATGTTACCGCATATTTCGATTTGCCTGCGCCAAGCAGACCGGGTGCTTTGCAGCCAGCAAAACTGCCACTCGATAGCGAGTTGTTGAAAGCATCGTATTTGGTGGCGAAATCGAATGTGAGCGTATTCCAACCCGCATCGTTCAGGTAACTTTGCAGAACTGATTGGTTGCCGTCCCAATATTCGGTTACGGAGAAATAATTTTGCGCTGCCGAGTTGTAGTCGTTCACATGCGAGCCGTGAAAACCTTTGCAATAGTCGTAGCGCCAACCATCGTATTTCATCTCGTTTTTCATCCATTTCAGGTAGGCGCGGCACATTTCGCGTACTTTCGTACCGTTGTGATCCCAGTCGCGGGCAGCGGCGTAGTTGGCTTCGCTGCCATAGCCATCGTCCGCTGCGCCTGTGGCAGTTCCTTTGCAAGCCCCCGAGGCACTCGAATTTACCTCATCGGTTTTGCAAATCCACGACGCATCGGGAGTGAATGTGCCATAAGGGCTGAAATCGAGCGGATAGTAGTCGCACCATGTCGATTTGTTGTTGGCGTGGTTCACCACAATGTCGGCAATCACTTTGGCACCGCCAGTGTGCAACGCATCGATGAGTGTTTCCAGTTCGGAGCGTGTGCCCCAAGCCGAGTTTTGGTTGCTATATTGTGAAGGCAGATAGCCCACACCGCCGCTCGATTTGGCCGATGGTGGCAGCCAAATAAGGTCGAAATAGGCGGCTATTTCGGGGGCTTGTGCCAGCAGTGTGGTCCACTTGGTGTTGCCGTGTTTTTTGTCGGCATTCGAGTCCCAATAGAAGGCTTGGAACATCACATCGGTGCATTGACTTGGCACAGAACTGCTGTAAGTGCCTGGCTTGTATGCGCCCGAATCGTCGGAATCGCCACTGTCGCCGTCGCCGCTGTCGCCGCTGTCGCCACTATCGCCACCGTCACCAGAATCACCGCTGTCGCCCGAGTCGCCACCGCTGATATCTTCGCCTTTGTTGTTCGAGCAGTCGCCTGTGGCAGCACCAACATAGAGTTTGTCGTCCCCGTATTTCAATTTAATGTAAAAATTGTAGCAGCCAGCCGCAGAGCAGGTGTATTGGCTGCCAGAGCGTGTGATACCCGATACGCTTGCGCCGTCTAAATCGACAGCCCAACCTGTACTCTTTTCTTTGTTGTAGAGTTGCAGGTAGTCGCCTACTTTTAGCGGCACGCCCAATGCCATGTACTCGGTGTAAGACTGATCTTGTGCGCTAGAATTCAGCGTGCCAGCGTAGTAGGTTTTGCCATTCACAAGAATGCCGTACGATGCGGCAAATGCCCCGCCAGCGCAGAGTAATGCGACGAGAAACAAGGTGAGTTTTTTCATAGTACTAAAAAATTATTGTGTGAATAAAAATTTTCTTTTTGATAGAAAACACGCCCCAAAGGTACAAAAAAAGTTTATTTATGCAAAAAAAAGTGCATTTTTTTTCAAAAAAACACACTTTCGCTTTTGGTTGCTGGCTACATGCTCATGCCGCCGCAGCAGTGTATCACCTGCCCGCTGACATAACTCGATAGGTCGCTGGCGAGGAATGTGGCGACATTGGCCACATCGTCGGGTGTGCCAGCGCGGCGCAACGGAATGGTTTTGACCCACTGTTCGCGCACATCGTCGGACAGTTGGCGTGTCATGTCGGTGAGAATGAAGCCCGGCGCAATGCAGTTGGCGCGTATGCCGCGTGCGCCCACCTCTTTGGCTACCGATTTGGCGAGCGCAATCAAGCCCGCTTTCGAGGCGGCGTAGTTGCACTGACCTGCGTTGCCGTTTACGCCCACCACCGAACTCATATTGATGATGGAGCCGCCGCGTTGGCGCATCATGATGGGCGTAACAGCGTGCGTAAAGTTGAATGCCGATTTCAGATTGACGGTCAGCACGGCGTCCCACTGTTGTTCGGTCATGCGCAGCAGCAGGCCATCTTTGGTGATGCCAGCGTTGTTTACCAGCACATCGATATGGCCGAAATCGTGGAGTATCTGCTTCACCACAGCGTGTGTGGCTTCGAAATCGGCTGCATTCGAAGCGTAGGCGCGACAGGTTACGCCCAATGCCTCGATTTCGCTTCGGGTTTGCTCGGTCAATGCGTTGATTTCCAAGTCGGTGAAGGCAATATCGGCCCCTTCGGCGGCAAATTTCAGTGCTACGGCCTTGCCAATGCCGCGCGCCGCCCCAGTGATAAGAGCGACCTTGTTTTGTAGTAGGTTCATGATTGTTCAATTTGTAAAGTTTATAAAGTGTGAAAGTATGAAAGTATGAAAGTGAGAAAGTCTATAAAGTGTAAAGTGTATAAAGTTGAAAGTTTTTGGTGATTTGTTGATTGGGTTATTTGAAATTATTATTCATTCTTCATTGTTAATTATTCATTTTCTTGGTCGTAGCCCCCTTTCCCGTTTCCCCCGAAGGGGGAAAAGCCTTCGTTTAATTAAGAGTTATGAATTTAGAATTAAGAATTATTTGCATTCAACACCGCCGCAATTTTCAAATTTTTAAATAAAAAAGTCTTTTGTCTTTATTCTTTACTCTTTATTCATCGGACGCACTCGGTGCGTCCCTACTTTCAACTTTCAACTTTATAGACTTTCACACTAACATTTGTCTATGTTCTATCTTCTATAAACGATAACCTCTAACCTATAAACTTTCGCCTCGCACCTTGCTATTTGAAAATGAGGAAGATACACGGCACTTTGCCGATGTCGGGGAGCGATTTTTTCCAGTGGGCGATGGTGCGTGTGCGTATGTTTTCGGTGGTGCCAGTGATGTTGCTGGCGATGCAAAGTTTTGTTTGTGGTTGCAGTATTCGGCAGAGGTCGTCCACCATTTGTCGGTTTCGGTAGGGCGTTTCGATGAAAATCTGCGTTTGGTTTTCGGTGTAGATGCGCCGTTCGAGCAGTTTGAGGCGTTGCGCGCGGTCGTTTTTGTCGATGGGCAGGTAGCCGTGAAAGGCGAAACTCTGTCCGTTGAAACCGCTCGCCATGAGCGATAGCAGTATGCTCGACGGTCCAACCAGCGGCACCACTTTCACGCCGTGCTGTTGCGCCAACGCCACCACATCAGCACCGGGATCGGCTATGGCAGGGCAGCCCGCCTCGCTGATGATACCGACATCTTCGCCCTGCTCGAGCGGACGCAGGTAGCCGCCAATCTGCGCAAGGTCGGTGTGCTGGTTTAGTTCGTAGAAAGTCAGCGCATCGATGTCGATATTTCGATCGACCTGTTTCAGAAAACGGCGTGCCGTGCGCACATTCTCCACAATGAAATGCTTCAACTGCGCCACGATGGCAGCGTTACCACTGGGCAAAACCTGCGCGAGCGGCGCACTGTCGCTCAACACGGTCGGTATCAGATAGAGCGTTCCCACGGTCGGACAATCACTTCACATTGGGCAGTTCCAAGCCAAGCCCTTTTTTCTTGTCCCACGCCTTCAGCACAAAACCGAGTAGCAGCGCCGCAATGCCCAGTCCAGCCAGCATCACAAGCGGCCAAGTGTAGTTGTATTCGTGCGGATTGGTAACGCCTTCGTTGGTGGCATCGAGTACTTTGCCGATGAGCAGCGGGAAGAGCCACAGACCGATATTTTGAATCCAAAAAATGAGCGCGTAAGCCGAGCCGATAATTTTTTCGTCCACCAGTTTCGGAACGCTTGGCCAAAGGGCGGCTGGCACGAGCGAGAACGAAGCGCCAAGCACCAAAATAGTAATGTAGGCCACCATCACGCCACCAACGGCATTTCCTTTGAAACAAGGCAAAACAAATGCAAATGTAAGGTGGCACAAGATGAGCAGCAGCGAGCCAATAACCAACATCGAAGCCGCCTTGCCTTTGTGATCGACATAGTTGCCAAGCACAGGCGTGATAGCCACTGCCAGCAGCGGGAACACCGCAAAAATTGTTTCGGCCGTGCCGCGCATGTAGCCCATGTAGCAATAGCCCACAAGCGCCGCTACTGCCACCGCCATCAGCGTGTATTTCAGCGAACGATTTTTGAGAAAATTGCTTGCAAATGCGCTAACAGCAACCACCAACATCGCCACATATTGAATGATAGCAACTTGGCTGCTGCTCCAGAACGAATCGGCTTCGGGAACGGAGAGCGACAGATTGCATTGCAGCATATTCACCGCATATTTTTGGAAGGGGAAAATGGCGGAATAGTAAAGCACACAAAGCAGTGCCACGAGCCAAAATCCGCCGCTCGAGAGAATTTTGCCGATGTCGCTGATTTTGAACGGATCGTCTTTCTCCTCGGCCTCTCCCGTTTGCGCATCGAGTTTTTTGTCCATAAAGAAATAGACCACAAACATGATGAGCGCAATGCAGAGCAGCACCACGCCAAATGCCACCGAGCGCGACACATCGACTGTGCCGCCCAAACGCGCAAAAAACGGCGAGAAAATCATGCAAGTGGCCACGCCCAAGCGCGCCAACGCCATTTCTGAACCCATGGCCAGAGCGGTTTCGCGCCCTTTGAACCACTTCACAATGCCGCGCGACACGGTGATGCCGCCCATTTCGGCACCGCAACCAAAAATCATGAATCCGATGGCGGCAAGTTTGGCCGATGCTGGCATACCTTCGTAGAATGGCGAAACGCCCAGTTCGTCGAACAGCGGCACATAGTTGAGGTGCGTGGTGAACCACCCCTCGGCGCTACTGCCGATGAACGCTTCGGAGATGGCAAAGTATTTGATGAGTGCGCCAACCAGCATCACCGCACCCGAAAGCAGTGCCGTGAAACGCACGCCCATTTTGTCGAGAATAATGCCCGCAAAAATCAGGAAAAACACGAACACATTGAGGAATGTTTCGGCACCTTGCATCGTGCCAAAAGCGGTGGAATCCCAGCCGCGCTCGCTCTGCATCAGGTCTTTGATGGGCGACAAAATGTCCATGAAAATGTAGGCGCAAAACATGGCCAGCGCCAACAACAACAACGCAGTCCAGCGTGCCGCACTGCTGTCGCGTAAGGTTTGAATCTTTTCTACCATAATTTTTTTATCTTTAACTAAAACGATTTTAGATTGGGTTGATAAGTTGATCGGTTGATGAGTTGATAAGTTTAACGCATTAATAAGGGTCTATGAGGCAAAAACAATCTTCAAATCTTCAAATTTTCAAATTTTCAAATGAATAACTAGAAACTAGAAATTAGAAACTAGAAATCTTACATTGTCAATTATCAATTGTTCGGTGCAAAATTACAAATTATTTCGTAGAAAACTGCTATCTTTGTCGGACAAACGATTTTTGCCGCTGGCGATGGACACAGTTTTGATTGTGCTTGGGGCGATTTGCCTGTTGGTCGGACTTGTGGGCGCGATTGTGCCTGTTGTCCCTGGCGTGCCGCTCGGTTATGTGGGGCTGCTTTTGTTGCAATTTACCAGCCGTGAGCCGTTTTCGCTGACATTTTTGTTGGTGTGGGCGGCGGTGGTTGTAGTGGTGCAACTGCTCGATTCGCTGCTGCCTGTGTGGTCCACCAAATGGTCGGGCGGCGGCAAGGCTGGCGTGTGGGGCAGCACCATCGGTCTGTGCGTGGGTTTCTTTTTTGGACCGTGGGGCATTGTGCTTGGCCCATTTTTGGGCGCGCTGGTCGGCGAACTGATTGCTGGCAAAGAGATGGCAGCCGCCCTAAAATCGGGCGCAGCGGCGTTTGTCGGCTTCCTTTGCGGCACACTCGCCAAACTCATCGCCTCGGGACTGATGATCTACTATTTCGTGGCAGCGCTGATTTAGTTAGGAGTGAGGAATTAGGAGTGAGGAGTGAAAAAAGCAGTTGAACCTATTAAACTTTTCAACTCATCAACTTTTTTAACGACCAATCAACCGATCAACCAATCAACTGATCAACCAAACATAGAAATCAGAAATAAATCAACTATTTTCCGCAGGAAAGGATGTTAAAAACGACATCGCTAAATATCGGTTATGGCAAAAAGAGTGTTCAGCGCGACCTCTGTTTGACGGCTTCAGACGGCGAGATGATTTGTCTTGTTGGCAAAAATGGCACGGGCAAAAGCACGCTGCTACGCACGCTGGCGGGGCTGCAAAAACCGCTGGGCGGTGCGGTAACGGTTCACGGGCAAAATGTGGCGCACCTGACAAATGCGCAGCGCGCCACGCTGCTGTCGCTGGTGCTGACCGACAACATTGCGGTGGAAAATCTGACACTGCACGACCTTGTGGCGATGGGGCGTTTCCCTTATACCAACTGGGCGGGGCGGCTGTCGGACGACGACGAGCAAATCGTCGAAACGGTGCTGCTGCAGGTCGATTTGGCGCACAAAGCGCACGCTTTTGTGAGCGAAGTGAGCGACGGCGAACGCCAGCGCGGCATCATTGCCAAAGCCTTGGCGCAAGACACGCCGCTGGTGCTGCTCGACGAACCGACGGCGCACCTCGACCTGCCCAACCGCATCGAGATAATGCTGCTGCTGCGCCAACTCTCGGCCAGCACACGCAAGACATTCATTCTATCGACGCACGAACTCGATTTGGCACTGCAAATGGCCGACCGTCTGTGGCTGATGGACAGTCAAGGCGTGCGCACTGGCATTCCCGAAGACCTGATGCTAACAGGCGAGATTGCGGCGGCTTTTGGCAGCGACAATTTCCATTTCGACCCTGCGAGTGGGCATTGTGTGGTGGCTTCGCCTGCGTGCAGCCGGTTCGTTGCTATCGAAGGCGATATGGTGGCCGCCGCATGGTTGCAACGCGCGCTTGCACGCCACGGAATCGGCACACAAAACGGAGCACAAGTCAGCATAAAAGCTACCAGCAACGGTTTCGAACTGCTTGGACAACACACGCACACAATAGAAGCGACGCTCCGTCTGCTCGAAGCCGCTCTATAAAATTATCGCGAGTAAAATTTTCCGTCTTTTTGTTCATTTCTTTTGACGATCAAAAGAAACGAACCGATTTTGCAATTAAGCGAGCGCAAACGAAAACTCGTTTGAGCAATGCCGAGCGGAGAAAAAATGCGCATAGCGAATTGTTTGCGTTCCCAAAATGCCTCCAAAAATTAATTAAATGACTGGAATTTAGATAATTGGGAAATTAAAATCACTGCTAACTACTCATCCTTCTCGTAATAATTTATAGAAGCCCTCTATAAATCCCCCTGTGCAATTGTACGCTATTTCGAGTATCGTTTTTCTTGGTTTTTGAGGGCCATATTGAGGACATGTTTTTCTGTTCATTTTGCGGCTTTTTTTTTAGTGTTTTGAATGCCGAAAAATTACTATAAATCTGCTGATACAAAGAAATCAGCCTGCAAAATGACCTATAGCCCCCAAATGATTCGATTGTTATGAAACAAAGATGGCTGCTTAACAAGAACTGTCAAGCAGCCATAATGTGGTTTTGAATGTAGTACGCAGCGGTCTAACAGCCGTAAAACGATCTAACCTCTATTTCTGCCAATTATCTTTCAGCGAGGCGGTGCGGTTGAGGACTAAGCGGTCGGCGGTGGTGTCGGGGTCAATCACAAAATAGCCCTGCTTCAAGAGTTGGTAGTGATTTTCTTGCGCAATGCCATTCTCAACGATTGGCGCGTGCATCTCTTTCGCCAGCGAACCTTCCACCTTGATGGTTTTGATTTCAAGACTGTTTGGATTGAGCAAATCGCGGAAGTCGCCCTCTTCGGCAGATGGGTTCTCTACGGCAAACAAACGGTCGTAGAGGCGTGCCTCGGCATCGATACAACTTTTGCACTCCACCCAGTTGATGGTCGATTTGGTCTTGCGGTTGCCGCCCTCGGTGCCAGACTTGGAGTTCGGGTCGTAGGTAGCATAGACGGTCGTGATATTGCCCTCGGCATCCTTCTCGCAGCCTGTGGCTTGAATGATATACGCCGATTTCAGGCGCACTTCACGCCCGCCCGGACTCAAACGGAAGAAATTTTTGTCCGCCTCTTCGAGAAAATCGCCCCGCTCGATATAGAGTTCGCGCCCGAACTGCATTTCACGCGTGCCGAGTTCGGGGTGCCCGTCGATATTCTCTGCCGTGATAGTTTCGCCATCGCCCTCGTAGTTGGTGATAACGAGTTTCACAGGGTCGAAAATGGCGCAGATGCGCGGCGCAACTTCTTTGAGATTTTCGCGAATGGTGTGTTCCAACAAGCCTACATCAATCATGCCTTCGACTTTGGTGTAGCCAATTTTGTCGATGAAAGTGCGTATCGCCTCGGCGGTGTAGCCACGGCGGCGCAGACCGCACACGGTCGGCATACGAGGGTCGTCCCAGCCACGCACAAGCCCCTCCTTGACAAGTTGGAGCATTTTGCGCTTGCTCATCACGGTGTAGGTGATGTTCAGGCGGTTAAATTCGCGCTGCTTCGGGCGGTAATCGCCTTCGACAAACTGATCGAGAAACCAGTCGTAGAGTGGGCGGTGCACCTCAAATTCCAAAGTGCATATCGAGTGGGTTACGCCCTCGAAATAGTCGCTCTGACCGTGCGCAAAATCGTACATCGGATAGACATTCCACTTGCGTCCCGTGCGGTGGTGCGGGTGCGTGGTGATGATACGATACATTATCGGGTCGCGGAAGTGCATGTTTGGGTTCGCCATGTCAATTTTGGCGCGCAGCACCATCTTGCCGTCCTCAATTTCGCCAGCCTGCATCGCTTCGAATAGGCGCAAATTCTCCTCAATCGGGCGGTCGCGGTAGGGCGAAGCCACGCCGGGTTCGGTGGGCGTACCTTTTTGCGCGGCTATCTGCTCGGCGGTCTGCTCATCGACATACGCTTTGCCTTCCTTAATAAAACGGATTGCGAGGTCGTAGAGTTGCTGAAAATAGTCGCTGGCGTAATAGACCGCCCCCCATTTGAAGCCCAGCCAAGCGATGTCTTGCTGAATCGAATCGACATACTCTACATCTTCTTTCACAGGGTTTGTGTCGTCGAAACGCAGGTTGCAAATGCCGTGGTATTTTTCGGCAATACCGAAATCCATACAGATGGCTTTTACATGTCCGATGTGTAGGTAACCGTTCGGTTCGGGCGGAAAGCGCGTCTGAATGCGTCCGCCGTTTTTGCCCTCTTTCAGGTCGTCTTCTACAATCTGTTCGATAAAATTCAGACTCTTTTTCGGAGCCTCTTCTGCCGTTGTTGTCATAATTGTTTCAATTTTTCGACTGCAAATTTACCTTTTTTTATCCAAAAACAGGCTATAATCGACCGTCAATCAGCAAAAATGAAAAAAAATCGATTTTTTTTGTCAAAATGTTTGGTCGTATCGAAAAAATGCACTACCTTTGCAGTCGCAATTCGGGAGAGAGTTGTGCAAGTTTTGATTTACTGCGGAAATAGCTCAGTTGGTAGAGCACGACCTTGCCAAGGTCGGGGTCGCGGGTTCGAGTCCCGTTTTCCGCTCTCAACTAAAAAGCAGTATGAGGCTGCTTTTTTTCTTGACAAGTTTGTGTTGCCCAAGTGGCGGAATTGGTAGACGCGCACGTTTCAGGTGCGTGTGTCGCGAGATGTGCAGGTTCGAGTCCTGTCTTGGGCACCATGCGTAGGTGGTGAAATTGGTATACACGCTACTTTGAGGGGGTAGTGGTCGCAAGATCGTGTGAGTTCGAGTCTCATCCTACGCACCAAACGAAAAGCCAGAACTTCGGTTCTGGCTTTTTTTGTGTATGTTTGCCCACAACTACTTGGCGGCGGCAGTGCCAGCTGTTACAGGGCGAATGCTCTTGCCGTAGAATAGGTAGTCCGTTGTCGATTTGTGACCATCGTAGCCCGATATGGTAACGCAGTTGGCTTTAACGCCGTTCGATTCGCTGGTCCAGTAACTGCCTGTGTTGCCGTCGTTATAGTCCGAACTGGTAAAACGGCAGCCAGCAAAGGGCAAGAAAATGCTCTTTTTTGTGATGCGGCTCTTCACTTTGTAGCCGTTCACGCCGTTCTCGGTGGTCTCTTTCCAAACGCAGTTGTTGGTGTCGAGCAACTCTTCGAATTCGGCTTTTGTAGGCATACGCCATTTGCTGCCCCACTCTTTGTGAGCCACATCCATTTTGATGTATTCGTCCGTCAGATTGACGCTGCCAACAAAGTAATCGGCAGGTTTGGCGTAGGTGTTTTTGTCGGCTTTTTTCCAACGAGTGTAGGTGTCCCACGAGTAGGAGTCTTTGGTTTTGGTTTCGCCCCAAGCGTAGTGGTCGCCATAGTCCGAAGGCGAGATGGCACCGACATTCACGGTAGCCCAACGCACCGAAAGTCCCATATCGACGGCGTAGTGATCGCCCACTTTTTTCGAGTCTTCGGTCTTTTCACACGCTGTGAAAGCCAGCGCACAAGCGACCAAACCAAAGGCCGCAAGAGTTTGTTTGTGTTTCATGGTCTATTTTTTTTGATATTAGTTTCGGTTTGGTTTGTGTCGATAATTTTTTCTGAAATCAGCGCACGCCGATTTTGTTATTGCTACACGGTGCAAAGATATACAAATTTTCGCAAAGTGCGACTTTTTCGCTCAAAAATCTGCAAAAAAAATCACCTTACCTTCAGTTTGCGCTGCACCACAGCGGGTTCGCTTTCGCATTTGTAGCGGTTGATGGCGGTAACGGCAAAACGGTAGCCGCCGCGCAGCGTGTCGGCGTAGTCGGAGAGGTTCAGACAGTTGTCGGCGGTGATGGCGAGAATGTTGTGTGGGTCGGAAAAGTCGCCGAGTTCGCGCCCAGCAAAGGCATAGACCACATAACTGCGTGCTGCACAGCCAGCGGTGTCGCGCGGTGCGTCCCATTCGAGCCAATGTTGATGGTGCTGGCGCACAATGCGCACGCGCCCCACTTGCGCCGACTGTCCGCCCCATAGACTGTCGCACATGGGCACCAAGGCGGGATATTGGTAGTAGCGGCGCAGACTATCGCGCAGACCTTGGCGGTTCTGCACGATGGCGACTGCGCTGTAGAACGCCGCGCCCTGTTGCGGCACGCTTTCTAGATGGTGCAGTTGGCGCATCACTTCGTTGTCGTTGCGCCACGCAGGTTTGGCCGAGGCGTTACCAAGGTTCGAGGCGTAGAGCCCCACATAGTAGTTGCGTCCAAAGGTGTGGTTGCTCCACCATGCTGCCAATGTGGCAAAATCGGCGTTTTTGTGTCCAATCTCCCAATAGAGTTGCGGTACCACATAGTCGATATCGCCGCGCTCGAGCCAAAGCAGAATGTCGGCGTAGAGGTCGTCGTAGTTCGACATGGCGCGCGTTTGCGAGCCGCGTTCGTCGCGCGAGGCGTTGCGCCACACGCCAAACGGACTAATGCCAAATTCGACCCACGGTTTGATACTTTTAATAGTGTGTTGCAGTTGCGCTATAATCAGGTTCACATTGTCGCGCCGCCAGTCGGCTTTGTCGGCAAAACCGCGCGGATTGGCACGAAAATCGGCTTCGTCGGGGAACTCCTGATTCTTGTAACGATAGGGATAAAAATAGTCGTCGAAATGCACCGCATCGATGTCGTAGCGCGCCACAATGTCGGCCACCACGCTGTTGAGATAGTCGCGCACTTCGGGTAGGGCAGGGTTGAACAGCAACTGCTCGCCGTATTTCACAAACCATTCGGGGTGGCGAAAATAGATGTGCGCCGAATCGAGTTGCGCCAGACTGCCGTTGAGCGTGGCACGATAGGGATTGAGCCACACATGCACCTCGATGCAACGCCTATGCGCCTCGCGCACCACAAACGCCAGCGGGTCGTAGAGCGGTTCGGGCGCAACGCCTTGGCGGCCAGTGAGATAGCGCGACCACGGCTCCAAATTGGACTGATAAAAGGCGTCGGCAGTGGGGCGCACTTGAAAAAAAACAGCGTTGAAATTCAGGGCTTGCAGCGAATCGAGCAGCGCCACCATGCTCTGTTTTTGCGCCCGCACATCGGTGGTCGATGGCGGCCAATCGATGCCCACCACTGTGGCAATCCACGCCGCACGCATCTCGCGTTTGCGCTGCGCAAACAGTGGCACAGCCAGCAGCAAACAGCCCGCAAGGCAGGCGAAACGCAGGACGCGAATCGGTGGTAGCGACATGGCTGTGGCAGATTATTTTTGCTTCATGTAGTCGCGTATTTGGCGGCGATAGACCACGCCAAGAGCGACCAGCACGCCCAAAATGTATCCTACAAGCACCCAGAAAAAGAGATAGAAAAGACGCGAATGTGCCGTGTCGATGGTCATGTCGTTCTGAAAATCGATATTGTGCAAACGCTGCCCGAGGGCGGCTTCGATACGGTCGCGTTGCTCAATCTGTTTCAAAATATCGTCGTGATAGAGTTGCTTGTCCTTGAGTATCAACATCGCTCCGTCGATGCGTGCGTTGCTCTTTTTGCTTTCGAAATACTCGAAATTTGCAAGGCTATCCAAGCGGACAATTTCGTGATTGACGGCATCTAAACGCATCTGCTGCGATTTGCGTGCTTGCGCCACCTGCTCCGACAGACTTGTTTGCGCATCGAAATAGCGTTGCAGCCACGCCTGAACCGCCGACATATCGTAGCAGCCTTTGGTGGTTATGCGCAGGTAGAGGCGGTCGCCCATCACCACATTGGTGGTGTCGGTGTTGTATTTTTTCGAATTGCTGAAATCGACAAAATCGGGCGTGCCATCGTTTTTGCTATCAATCCAGTTGAAAATTTCGATTTTGCGGATTTTCTTTTGGAGCGAATCGGGCAGATTCAGATTGGCAGCAAACAGCGGTGAGGCGCAGTACAAATCGAGTTGTTTGAACATGCTGCACACCAGCGGCTTCGTCTCTTCGTACACCATCACGGTGGCTTCGCCGCGGTATTTGGTGCGTTCGGGCGTGGTTTTCAGCAGGCCAATCACCCCGAAAACTACCACAAAAGCCAGTATAATCCAGATATTTTGCACCGAAAAGCGCACCAAGTGCAACAGCGACACACCGCACCACTTGAAAAAGCGTCCGATGCTGCGGCAAAAGAGGCAAATCAGGTCAAAAAGGTTCATTTCGTTGTGTCCGTTCTCTTCCATAGCGAGCAATTTTTCAAAAAAATAATCATTGACTTGTGAAATGCAAAGGTACGAAATTTTTCTTGTGCGGCAACATTTTTTCGGGTGCAATCTGCCGAAATGCAAAAAATGCTAAAATACTTGCAAATGTCGGCAGATGCCACTATCTTTGTCCAATAAATTGTTTCACCATTTAATAATCGTTTGAATTATGAAAAAGAGAATCACACTGATGCTTGCGCTGTTTGCCGTAGGCTGTATGTCCGTAGGGGCGCAATCGGTTTACCATGTGAGCCGCGAAAATGGCAGTAACAAAAACGATGGTTCGCTGGCTGCACCGTTCAAAAATTTGCAGAAGGCTCTCGATGTGGCCGAAGATGGTGCCACTATTTTGGTGGCCGAAGGCAACTATTTTGGTATGCTCAACAGCGGTACTATCGACATTCGCAAACCTGTAACCATCAAAGGGGGCTACAAGGGCGATTTTTCGGAACGCAATGTGCTGAAATACAAGACGATGATACAGCCATCGGCCGAATCGAACGGATCGGCGCAGGGCAAAGGCACGGTACAGATTACGAGCATTGTAGCGCCAGGCAAGCAGGTGGTGATCGACGGCATTATTTTCGACCGCGGCAACACCATTTCGTACAACGCTCGCCGCGAAGGTCAGCCCGAAGGTGTGGAGTCGCCCATGATGAATCCCATCGGTGTTGAGGGCATTGGAGGCCCCGATTTGGCAGAAAAAGTGTTTACGAAAGAGTCCTATATGATCTACCTCAATGGCGACCGTGGCATTGTGAATACGCTCGATGTGATTGTGCGCAATTGTGCCTTCGTCAATGCACCAAACTACGCTATCAATGGTTTGCTGAAAGGCTCTATCACGGTGCAGAACTGTATTTTTGTGAATGTGCGTATGGCTACGATGGATGTGCGCGGTGCCGACCCACAAAATATGACGCAGGTGAATTTCTACGACAATACGATACTTTTTGCATGGTCGCGCCTGAAAGACCTCGCCTCGATGGGCTACGGTTTCCGCTTGCAGCCAGGCACTTGCTGCGACATCAAACGCAACATTTTCGGTTGCGCCACTTTCTCGGCTATCGACCGCACGCACATCGATAGTGACAAAAACCGCGAGGCAAAGCGTATCGACAAATGCGAAAACAACATCTTTTTCTTGAATCGTGTAACCGACCTGACGCTGCCCGGTGGCGGTATGTTGCTGCGTGTGAAAGCCGACGATTTCGACGATGTGGAGGTTATCGATTGTCGCGGCAACAAGTCGCTGAAAGATCCGAGCCTCTTCAAAGGCAAAATCGATGAGGCTTATCTCAATGGATTTTTGAACGCTTCGTACAAGGAGAAGACCGACTACAACCCCAATTCGCCCGCCAACACCTTCCGCCAAGCGATGGGAATGAACATGGTTGGCACGATGCAGTCGTCGGTTTCGATGTTTGCCAACCGCTACCCATGGCAAAAGGCACTCGACCTGTTTGGTGCAGTGAGTGGTTGTGGCGCACAAATTCCGCAATAGTCTGACAATCAAATTATTACGACAACAAATCCCCGAATTTTCGGGGATTTTTGTTTGTGCGCTGTTGGGCGGTTTGAATGGACAAATCAGCGCAAGTTACGCCCTCAATGCTGTCGTTTTTTCCAATTTCTCTTTGGCGTAATCTTTGGTAATGCGCAGTGCTTTCGTTTCCGACGAGGGCGTGGCGTACATGGCATCCATCATGATGGTTTCGACAATGCTGCGCAGTCCGCGCGCGCCGAGTTTGAATTCGATGGCCTTATCGACGATGTATTCCAGCGTGTCGTCGTCGAACGAGAGCGCAACGCCGTCCATCTCGAAGAGTTTGGTGTACTGCTTGATGATGGAGTTTTTCGGCTCGGTCAGAATTTGGCGCAACGCCGTGCGGTCGAGTGGGTCGAGGTGCGTGAGTATGGGCAGTCGGCCGATGATTTCGGGAATCAGACCGTAGGCTTTCAGGTCTTGTGGCGCAATGTATTTCATCAGGTCGTTGCGGTCGATGGCGTTCTGCTCGTTCACCGTGCCGAAGCCCACCACATGCGTGTTGAGCCGCTGCGCAATTTTCTTTTCGATGCCGTCGAATGCGCCGCCGCAGATGAACAAAATGTTCTGCGTGTTCACTGCAATTAGGTCTTGTTCGGGGTGTTTGCGCCCGCCTTTGGGTGGCACATTCACTATCGAACCTTCGAGCAGTTTCAGCAGTCCTTGTTGCACGCCTTCGCCGCTCACATCGCGTGTGATGCTCGGGTTGTCGCCTTTGCGCGCTATCTTGTCGATTTCGTCGATGAAGACAATGCCACGCTCGGCGGCAGCCTTGTTGTAGTCGGCCACTTGCAGCAGGCGCGTGAGAATGCTCTCGATGTCTTCGCCCACATAGCCCGCCTCGGTCAGCACGGTGGCATCGACAATGGTGAACGGCACATTGAGTTTGCGTGCGATGGTACGCGCCAAAAGCGTTTTGCCCGTTCCCGTAGTGCCCACAAGTATGATGTTCGACTTTTCGATTTCGACCTCTTCGGCCGATTTTGGCTGCATAATGCGTTTGTAGTGGTTGTAAACCGCCACCGATAGAAACTTTTTCGCCTCGTCCTGCCCAATGACATATTGGTCGAGAAATGCCTTGATTTCCATCGGTTTAGGCAGTGCGTCCCCATCAATTTTGAACTGTTGTTCGTACCGTTTTTTCTCTCTTTGGATAATGCTGTTGGCCAATTCCACACATTCGCAGCAAATGTAGCCGTCCTTGCCCGAAAATAGCGTGCCGACTTCGCGTTCGCTTCGGCCGCAAAAACTGCAGTGCGATTCGCCTTTTTTTGTCTGTTTTGTCATAAATTTCTGTGCGCAGTTGCTATTTTTCGCGTGTCAAAATGTTGTCGATCATGCCATATTCGAGTGCCTCTTGGGCGGTCATCCAGTAGTCGCGGTCGCTGTCGGCGGCTATCTTGTCGAACGCCTGCCCCGAGTGGTCGGCAATGATTTGGTAGAGTTCTTTTTTCAGTTTTTGTATCTCGCGCACGGTGATTTCCATGTCCGACGCTTGTCCCTGCGTGCCGCCCATCGGTTGGTGAATCATCACGCGCGAGTGGGGCAGTGCCGAGCGTTTGCCTTTGGCGCCAGCCACCAGCAATACGGCCGCCATCGATGCTGCCATGCCTGTGCAGATAGTGCCGACATTGCTGCGAATGTACTGCATGGTGTCGTAGATGCCGAGGCCAGCGTGTACTGCGCCGCCAGGCGAGTTCAGGTAGATGAAAATGTCCTTGCCGGGGTCGGCAGTGTCGAGGAAAAGCAGTTGCGCCTGTATCACATTCGCCACATAGTCGTTGATTTCGGAGCCGAGAAAGATGATGCGATCCATCATCAGGCGCGAAAACACATCCATTTGGGTAACATTCAGTTGGCGTTCCTCCAAAATCGACGGCGAGATGTAGCCGCCTTCCATACTGATTTTTGAGCGGTATTGGTCGAGTGCCAATCCGTTCATATTCAGATGTTTCGTTGCAAATTTACTAAATTCGTCCATATTTTATAAATTTCAAATTTCAAATTTCAGAATTTCAAATTGTTTCTCAAAATTGCTGCCGCAATTTTTGTTTCTAGTTTCTCGCGCTTTGCGCTGTTTCTATGTTTTTAAGTTTCAGGTTGTAGCCCCTTTTCCCGTTTCCCCCGAAGGGGGAAAGCCTTTGGCATAGTCATCGTCTTTTGTCTTTATTCTATAAACGCTAACCTATAACCGCTAACCTTTCATTGTCAATTATCTTGCTACTTCTTTATTCCATCGCGTTCGAGCAGGGCATCGATGGTTGGCTCTTGGCCGCGGAAACGCTTGTACAAGTCCATTGCTGGCTCGGTGCCGCCGCGTTCCAAAATGTTTTGGCGGAAACTGTCGGCCGTTTTTTTGTCGAAAATGCCGTTTTTCTTGAACACCGAGAAAGCGTCGGCATCGAGCACTTCCGACCATTTGTAACTGTAGTAGCCAGCGGCGTATCCGCCCGAGAAAATGTGCGTGAATGCCGTCTCCATCTGCGTTTCTGGCACAATGGGCAGCACTTTCACCTGCTCCATAGCCTCGTTGCCAAAGGCGATAACATCGCCGTCGAACGGTGCGGTGAGCGTGTGCCACGCCATATCGAGGTAGCCGAAACTGAGTTGGCGTGCGCAAGCGTAGGCGGCGTGGTAGTTTTGTGCCGCTTTTATCTTGTCAATCAACGCCTGCGGCATCGGTTCGCTCGTCAGATAGTGCTTGGCAAATGTGTCGATAAACTCCTTTTCGCCGAGAAAATTTTCGTTGAATTGCGATGGCAGTTCTACAAAGTCGCGCGGCACATTGGTGCCCGACATCGAGGCGTATTGGCAGCGTGTGAGCATGCCGTGCAAGCCGTGTCCAAACTCATGGAGAAAAGTTTCAACCTCGTCGTAGGTGAGCAGGGCGGGCTTGTCGGCTGTGGCGCGTGTAAAGTTCATCACATTCACAATGTGCGGCCGCGAATCTTTTTTGCCTTCGCGCCATTGTGGTTTGAAATCGTTCATCCATGCACCGCCACGCTTGCCTTCGCGTGGGTGAAAATCGCAGTAGTAAACGGCCACAAAATTGCCTTTGCTGTCGAACACATCGTAGGCATCGACTTCGGGGTGATAGACCTGAATCTTCGGATTTTTCACGAATTTGAGGCCATACAGGCGGTTAGCCAGCCCAAATACGCCTTTTTTCACATTTTCGAGTTCGAAATAGGGGCGCAATTCGTCGTCGCTGAGGCTATATTTTTCGTTTTTCAGTTTTTCGGAATAGTAACTCCAATCCCACGCTTGCAGGGTGGCGTAGAATCCGAGCGAATCGGCAAATTGTTGCAGTTCGTCGTATTCGGCGCGTGCCACTGGCATATATGCGTCGCGCAGTTGGTCGAGCAGTTTATAGACATTTTCTTTGGTTTCGGCCATGGTTTTGTGCAGCGATTTGTCGGCGTAGCACGACTTACCAAACAGTTGCGCCAATGCCAAGCGTGTGTTTACTATCTCTTTGATAATCTGCGTATTATCAAATTCTCCGCCGATGCAACGCGTGTTGTAAGCCATGTAGAGTTCGCGGCGAATATCGCGGTTGTCGCAGTATTTCATCACGGGCAGATAGGTGGTCGGTTTCAGGTCGAGCAGCCAGCCGTCCAGCCCTTTTTTCTCGGCGTTGGCGCGCATCATCTTTTTGGTGTCGTCCGACAGGCCAGCCAGCAGACTTTCGTCTTTGATAAGACGTGTCCAAGCGTTGGTGGCTTTCAGCACATTTTGACCGTAGGTGAGCGTGAGTTCGCTCAGTTTGGCCGTCAGTTTTTTGTAGGTCTCTTTGTCGGCGGCCGACAGGTTTGCGCCGTTGTTGGCAAATCCTTCGTAGATGTCGTCGAGCATTTTGGCCTGCTCTTTGGTCAGTTTCAGTTTGTCGCGCTGCTCATACACGGCTTTTATGCGCGCAAAAAGTTTTTCGTTGAGCAGAATGGTGGCGCTGTATTCGCTTATTTTTGGCGACAGTTCCAATTCGATGGCTTGCAGGTCGTCGTTGGTTTCGGCGCTGGTCAGGTTGTAGAAGCAACTTGCCACCACGCTCAGCATTTGGCCCGATTTTTCGTAGGCTTCGATGGTGTTGGCGAATGTTGGCGCGGCGGAATTGTTGGCTATCGCGTCGATTTCGGCCAATCCTTGGCGCATGGCCTCCTCGAAAGCAGGCATGTAATGCTCGGTTTTGATGGCATCGAACGGATAGGTGCCGTGCGGCGTGTCCCAATTTTTGTAGTTGAAAAATGGATTTTCTGCGTTTGTCATAATGCAAAGCAATGTTGAGATGAGAATTAAACTGATTTTTTTCATGTTATTTTCTGTTTTTTTTGATTTTTACACCGAAAAATTAAAAATTATTTTGTTCCGAGTTCGTCTTTTGTTTTCATACGAAAACGCTCGGGGTCTGGTTGCACAAATTCTTTGCGGTTGAACTCTTCGTTGTAGCCGGGGCGAATGATTTTTTTCGGGTTGTTATATTCGTCGCGGTCGAAAACGCCGTTCGTTTCGGGCTTGGTAACGCCGTCTAAATACTTGACCATCAGGCGTTCGCCGAGTTTTTTCCATGTTTTGAGCGCAGTTTCGGCCTGTGCGTTCGAAAAGTCCGTCAAAAATTGTACCATACTGGTCGAATCGTACGATTGTGCAAACGAATCGGCTTGGCGCACGGCATTTTCAAAGTAACTTTCCCACTTTTCTTGCTCGGCTTTGATGTCGGGCATCAGGTCGGAATAGCGTGTGTAGGCCATGTTGCACACCCAGTTGTTCACCCAAAAAGCCGATGTCCACGAGAAATCGAGCAGACTGCCGTTGCGCTCGCTGAACGATTCTGGCACTTTTGTCAAGCAGCAATACATCGGCACATAGAGGTTGCCCGTGGCGTCGTCCACACCGAACCACAAAATGCCGCCAATGGCGTTGGGCAACCAGCCGCGCATCTGCGCCACAAAGGTGAAACCCGTTTGTTGCGTGGCGACAGGGCGTTCGTGGTAGTATTCCGTGCCATCGACTTTGTAGGCGAGCGGACTTGGGCGGAACGGCGTGGCGTAAGGGCCGCTGCCTGCGCCCACGGTCATGTCGAGCGGCGTGCCTTCGTAGTGGTCGCGCATACGACTGCGCATCTCTTTCAGCGAAATTTTGTGGTCGGGCTTGATCCACAGCGGCATACGGTTGAGCGTTTCGCCGTTGATATAGTCGATATATTGCCCCATATCGGCGTTCACAGCATTGAAAAATGCCCACACACGCGCTTCGCACCAGCGAATGCCGCCAAAATCGAGCGGATTGTAGGTGTCGGAGAAACTAAACTCCTCGTCTTTGCCTTTGAAATAGCCTTTTTTGCGTGCAAAATCAATCACATCGGCGGCATAAACTACATCAATTTCGGGCTCCGACAAGCGGTCGATATGCTTGCTGCTGATGCTGTTCGGGTTTTGGCGCGATTCCAGCGGAAATGTCGTGATGCGGGCTTGGTTTGCGTGCGCCGAAACGCAGTCGTCGGGCAGACGGCGTGCCACCCAAACGGCACCTTTGTTGCCAACGCCCTTGCCAATCAGTTCCAAAATCCATACTTCGTTCGGGTCGGCCACAGAAAACGATTCGCCGCTGCTGTAATAGCCGTACTGCGCCACCAAATCTGTCATGATGCGTATGGCTTCGCGGGCGTTTCGGGCGCGTTGCAGCGCGATGTACATCAGGCTGCCGTAGTCGATAATGCCTGTGGTATCGACCAATTCGTCGCGACCGCCGTAGGTGGTTTCGCCTATGGTCAGTTGGTGTTCGTTCATGTTGCCAACCACATTGTAGGTTCGTGCCGCTTCGGGAATTTCGCCCAAGTATTTGCCCGTATCCCACTCATACACAGGGCGCATTGTGCCTTCGGCGTGCGTGGCGGCAGGGTAGTGGTAGAGCGCCCCAAACAGCGAATACGAGTCGGCCGAGTAGGTAACCATGGTCGAGCCATCGACCGACGCACCCTTTCCCACCAAAAAATTGGTACACGCCCAACCCACACTCGCGCAGGCCGTAAACAGACTGATAATGATTGTTTTTTTCATAAAAAAATTCAAATAGGTTGATAAGTTGATTGGTTGATTGGTCGTTGATAAGTTGAAAAGTTTAACGCATTGGTGTTGGTTTCAGATTTATAGTTCCTAATTTCTAGTTTCTTGCGCTGCGCGCGGTTTCTGTGTTTCTAATTGTTTAATTTGAAATCTGAAATTTGAAATTTTGAAATTGCGGCTCTGCCGCATCACTCCTCACTTCTAACTTCTCACTTCTAACTAAAAAAAATTCCTCACTCCTAATTCCTAATTCCTCACTCTTTAGAACGGGTATCCCACAGCAAAGTGCAGGGCAAAGTCGTTTTGCCATGTCAGGTCGGTGCGCCAACGCTCCGAAGTGGTTGTGCCGCTCGGTTCGTAGAGTTTCACGCCCATGTCGAGGCGAATGACAAAATAGTCGAAATCGGCGCGGATTCCAATGCCGTAACTGCACGCAATCTCTTTGTAGAAGGTCGAAAACTGGAAATAACCGCCCGACTGCTCCTCGTAATTTTTTATTGTCCAAATGTTGCCCGCATCGACAAATAGCGCACCGTAAATTTTCCAAAACAGTTTGAACCGCAATTCGGCGTTCAAGTCCAAACGAATGTCGCCCGACTGGTTCATATAGTCCACCGAGCCGCTGTTGGCGTAACGCCCCGGCCCAAGTGTACGCACCGCCCAGCCACGCACGCTGTTGGCACCGCCGCTGAAATATCGCTCTTCGTACGGAATAATCGACGCATTGCCGTAGGGGAACGCCACGCCGATGCCGCCGTGAAACACCAACCGCATATTTTTGTTGATGTACTGGTTGTAGGTAAAATCGAAATCGCCTTTGACATACTGCGAATAGGCGATGTTGAAAATGTGGTACTGCCCGTCGTCGCTCTTTTTCTGCCCGATGGCGTTGCTGATGCCGTATAGCAGGTTGCCTGCGGTCGATATGTTGCTGCGCAGCGTGTAAAAACTCTGTGTGGTTGAGTTGGTGCGCTTGTTCGAGTTCTGTATGCCCAAGCCGAGCCGCATAATGAAGTGGTCTTCGTAACTGTAGCGTATCGACGACGACGGCGTCAGATATTGGCTGCGGAAAGTCTCGCTAATCCAAGGCAGGTAGATGTAGTTGATGTCGATAAGGTCAAACACAAAACGCGTGCGATGCACATTCCAAGCGTATTTCATGCCGAGATTGGCGATGTTGCGCTTGTATTCGGGGCGTTGCTGAAAATTGTAACCCACCGAAAATTCGGTCGTTCCACCAATGCGGCGGCGCGCTTCGGTTTTCATAAACGGCATCAAAAATTCTGGCACAATGATAGAGGCGTTGCCGCCCACCTCGTAGGCATTGCGCAGCGCACCGAGTTTGCCCATCGCTTCGTAACTGCCGCGCGCACTCACTTTCAAAATCTCCGCGCCTCTGAATGCGTTTTTGTTCTGATAGGTCGCACCCAACCCAATGCCGAGGTCGCCTGCCGAGTTGGTGCCCTCCAAATCGACCGAAAAGGAGTGCTTTTTCGATGGCGCAACTACCACCAGGCACGCCAAACTGTCGCCGCCCAACTCGCGGAAGTTGATATCGACATATTTCGTGGCTTGCAGCGCATTGAGTATGGCGTAGGTGCGCTCTACACGCGACTCGTTGTAGCGTCTATTTGGCAAAATCAACACCTTGGAAATCAGTTTCTTGGGGCGAAAACAACTCTTTTTCGAGTGAATCACCGTGAATCCCTCGATGGTGGTGGTGTCGAGGTCGGCTCTATT
This sequence comes from Segatella copri, assembly GCA_963593685.1. Lineage (GTDB taxonomy): Bacteria > Bacteroidota > Bacteroidia > Bacteroidales > Paludibacteraceae > W0P28-013. Next base: position 11,617 of record CAVBBP010000019.1, on the reverse strand, counting down.
CAGTTTGCCATCGTCGCTCATCGATTTTGATACATCGTAAATCGTTACGCTGCTCACCGTCTGCTTGGTGAACAGTTGCCGCCGAATTGAGTCGTTCTGACTGTAATTGTCCTGCAATTTCAGCGTGATGTCCACTTCGTGATTTGCGCTGTCGGCCTCAAATTTCAACGCCTCTTTCTGAAAATAGTAGTAACCGCGCCGCCGCAATGTCTGTGCTGCATTTTCGCGTTCGGTGGCGAGCATGTCGGCATCAAATAGGTCGCCGGGCTTGGGCAGTGTGGTTTTGCGCCGATTCAGGTAGTACATCACCGAGTCGTCGGGAATGTCGATTTTGTACGATTTTATGCGGTACGGCTCGTTGCCCGTAACCACAAATGTGAGGTCGGTTTTGCGGTCCTTCTCCGTCGCCGACACCTCGACAGTCGCGTCCCAATAGCCCTTGTTTTTCAACTCTTGCGTCAGTTGCTCTTGCGATGTTTGGGTCAGCAGACTGTCGTAAATCACAGGCTCTTCGCCCATTTTGCGCAGCCAGCGGTCTTTCCACTTGTTCGAAGTTACATCTTGCGCACTGTAGAAACCGAGTTTGGCGCGCCCCATGCCCATAAAACGCGAGTTGGGAGTCTGCCGCAAATACGACTGCAAATGGTCGGCTGTGGCCTCTGGCACATTCGATTTTATGGTAACTTTGTTGAGCAATGTCTCGCCTTCTGGCACATAACGCATGATGTTGCACGAACAGCAAAACGCTGCTACACAGCAACTTAACACAATGCGACGATGTAACATTTTAGCCACAGGCTACAACAACTGCTAAATTAATAAAAATGTGGTGCAAATTTAGCAAAAAATCTACGGATTTCTTATCTTTGCACAACGAAAATCGTGCCAAAAAACATTTTTTGCGCACTAACGAAAAAGTCCCTTTCAATATGTTATCGAAAAATCAACAAAAAAATATCCGCGCGCTCTCGATGAAAAAAGTGCGCGACGAGCAGCGGCTCTTCGTGGCCGAAGGCGAAAAACTTGTTGGCGACCTGCTCGGTTTTTTCGAGTGCGAAGCGCTGTTCGCTACCGAAAAATGCCGCCTACCGCTCGACGAAAAACTGACGCAACAGGTAACCGACGCCGAGATGCAACGCCTCTCGCAACTGACCACGCCCACTGCGGTGCTGGCCGTCTTTCGCCAACCGCAACGCCCACTCGATGTGTGCCAGTTGAAAACGGAACTGATTTTGCTGCTCGATGCGGTGCAAAATCCAGGCAATTTAGGCACAATCTTGCGCATCGCCGACTGGTTTGGCATTCGCCATGTGGTCTGCTCGCCCGACACCGCCGATGTGTTCAACCCAAAAACGGTGCAAGCCACCATGGGCGCACTGGCGCGCGTGCAGGTGCATTATGTCGATTTGGTCGCCTTTTTGACCGACTATCGCCAACTGAATCTGCCCATTTATGGCACTTTTTTGGACGGGACCGACCTCTATCAACACCAGTTGCGACCGTGCGGTGCCATTCTTCTTGGCAACGAGGGCAACGGCGTGTCGCCAGCGGTGGCGGCGTTCGCTACCGAGCGTATTCGCATTCCCAATTTTCCTGATGGCGCACCCACTTCCGAGTCGCTCAATGTGGCGGCTGCGGCGGCTGTGGTCTGCGCCGAGTTCCGACGGCGAGCGGTGCAGTAACGCACTGCACAAAAACAAAAAGCGCAACCGTTTGGCTGCGCTTTGTTGTTATTTCGCTTGTTCGCTTTCGGTGGTCAATGCACCTGCATTCTCCTGCTTGTGCTTCTCCGAATCTTTCAGATTGTACATGATGAAATCGCAACGGCGGTTTGGCTCGAAATCGTCCACTGGTCCAGGCACTTGCCCCTTGCCATACACATTGATACGATCTTCGGCAATGCCGTAACGCTTTACCAACTGCCGCTTCGACTCTTCGGCGCGCCGCAAACTCAATGGGTTGTTCACTTTCGATGTGCCAACATTGTCGCAGTAGCCAATGATGTCGAGCCGCAACGCTGGGTCGGCATACAGGCGGCGAGCCACTTTTGCCAACTCCATCTGCGACTGCAACGACATTTTCGATTTGCCTGTCTCAAAGTATATCGACGGAATTTCGCCTTGATACTGCCCATAACCGAGTATGCGCTCGATGGCATCTTTGTCGAGAGCCTGTCCCCATGTGTTCACAAACGAACCCGGAGGCGTGTTCGGCTCGCGGTCGCGGCTGTTTGGTACGCCATCGTTGTCGTCGTCAGGCTCCTCTTCTACCTGCGCCAATTCTATTGTGTCGTTGTGCAAATTGGCTATCAGTTGTTCCAATTCGGTAATTCGGCGCGTGTTTTCAGCCACCTGACCGCAGCAACCGTCGCCGTCTTTGCGCTTGGCGTAGTCGTTTGGTGAGAGGTTACGCACATGCGGGCGTGTCTTGTCCTTCGGGCTGTTTATCTTCCAGCGCAAACCGAGGCTCATATAGATGGTATTGTCGTTGGCATTACCTTTTTCAGTCGCATCGAAGTTGTCTTTGGCGTGCAAACGGTACTCGATATTCAGCGCAATGGCCAGCCAGCGCAACGGATTGTATTCCAACATTGCGCCAATGGGGAAGGTTACCGCACGGCCCTCTTTTATCGATGGTGCTACTGTTACGCCGTCGTTCGTTTTTTCGATGATATTTTTCGTGCCTGGCTCGTAGGCTTTCACATCGTAGAACGAAAATCCTGCACCAGCATTCAGATACAAACCCCATGTCTGGCGGCGGTTGGCGTAGAACATGTTGAGCATATTCAGCGAAAAGCCCAGACTCACTTCGTGCGAAATACCGTCGAAATCCATCGGTTCGGCATATCGGCGTTGTAATCCTGTTAGATCTTTTGCACCATAGTAATAGTAGTTGGCTTGTCCTCGGTAAGGGTTGTAGGCGTACTCCAAAAATAGACCGAACCCTGGATTTACGGTATATTCCACCATAAAGTCGAACGAGCAGTCGGCACCGCTGCGCGGCCACATGTCGTTGTAGTCTTGGTGCTGGTCGCCATCGAGAAATGCCACGCCCACATGGCCTGCTATCGACCAGTGGTTGCACTTGATGCCATATTTTTGCTTTTCGGGCTTCTCTTTTTTCGTCTTCGCAGGGGTTATGGTTGTCGTCTCCTCGCTTACCGTCTGCTGCGACACCACGATGGTCGTGTCGTTTGTGTCGGCGTTCACCAGTGTGTCGGCAGTGAGCGTGCTACTCTCTTCGACAACGCTCACAACGGTGTCGGGCAGGGCAGCCTCGGCCGAAATGTCTTCCTGCACAGCGGCATCCATAGCGTCGATAGTGTCGGTGGCGGTTGTATCGGCCGCCCCATACGACGAGATGTTGCCTGCTGTCGTTGTGTTGAACTGCGCCATGGCATATCCAACTACGCCCAACGACAAGATAAGAAGTAACGATTTTCTTTTCATGTTCGTCTGTTTTTGTATTAGACTTGGTTACAAAACGCCAAAATCCAAAGACCACAGCAACCTATGACCTTTGAGATTTTGATACGCTTTGTCGTTTTGCACTCAATAATGCCACAAATCTTGTTCGAGATTCAGTATCTCGTTTTCTATGCGTTCCTGCTCCTCGCGAATGATGTTCGGGTCGGAGTATTTGTTCGGGTCGTCGAGCAGCGTGCCGCGTACATCGTAGTCTTTGATGATGTAACTGTCGAACTGCCGGCTCACAAAAAAGTTGTCGAAATCGACAATGGGATTGACATTGCGCCCCGTGGTCTTCATAAATTCCATCTGCATGTATGGGCGCAACCGCTCAAACGGAATCCAGCACATCACGCCTTCGTCCACCTCGCCTGCGGGGTCCCAATTCTGATTGTACTCCTTGTTGTAAACGGGCGCAATCGAGAGAATTTTGCTTCCCAAGGTCGATGAGTGCTTGTCGAAATACCAAGTTTCTTGTATGTAGTATTTGATGATACCCTGCGTGATAAACTCGATTTTTTTGTAGTCGTCGGCGTAGTCCTCGCTGTCGCCAAACAGACGCTCAACAAGGTCTTTTTGTATGTCGAACAGGTATTTCTCGGTGAACGGCGGCGGTGTCAGTTTGTCGGCTGGTTGTAGATAGCCCTTCACATTGCCTTGGAGTAATGCCTTGAAAATGACAGAAAACAGATTTTTTTGCGACAACGAGTCGATGTTCTCGTATGGATAGTAGAGCGGCCAGTTTTGACGCTCGCGCAGGTCGATGGCACGAATCACTGTCTTCTTCCACATGATATTGTCTATCAGTGGATTGACGGTAACGAGTTTCGCTTTTACATCTTCTAAATCGACCGACACGCGCGTGAACGAGCCGTCGGCATCAAACAAGAAACTGGTGCTGTCCACTTCGCCTGGCCACTGCGCAAAAAGTGTGCTGACCGAACTCAAAAGTGCTACGACTGTTACAAAAAAATGCTTGTTCATAATATCGAATCTTAATTTTTATTTAGCAGGTATGGGTATTGGCGGATACGATAGCGTTGTGGTTTTGTCGCCCACGCAGTTGATGTTCTTGAAGAATATCTCCTGACCCGGTTTCAGTGCCTTCATCAGCGACAACTGGTCTTCGGAGAAGGCGTTGGTGGGCGAACTCTTGGTGGTGTTACCGCCGCGCACCGTTGCCACCATCTCGAAATTCGCAATGCGGAAGTTGGCTTTCAACAGACCGTCGGCATATTGCGCAATGAATTTTGCGGCCAGCAACTGCTTTTTGTTCGGTGCTTTTTTGTAGCCGTCGATGTTCGGGTTGTAGTCCACCACATTGCCGTTGTCGTCGGTGTAGCGCAAGAATGGCGCAGGGTCGGGCAGCGATTTCACACGGAACGAACTGCTACCCATCGACACAAATTTGCCGTCGAGGTCGGCCGACACATTGATTTTCACTTCGGAACTGCTGGTTGGTTTGCAGATGTAGAACGAACCGTTTTTCGTCAGCGTGCCGCCAGTAATATCGACGCGCACTTTCGAGTCGCTCACGCCCGGCACCGATATTTTCAATCGGTTGTTGAAGCCTTTGTACACCACATTCATATCCTCGTTGGCGATGGTGGCCGATGGCTCGCCCACCGTGTATTCGTCTTTGAACGGATATTCGCGCGGCACACCGTCGTTGCCTTTCAGCACAATTTTGCCCGAGAATGGGAATGTGCCGATGGTGTTGCAATTGGTGGCATAAGTTTCGCCGCTCAATTTTGTACTGCCAATGTAGTATTCAGGCACTTTGGTCGAATCGACCGCCGAAAGCACAATTTTGGCTTTGTATTGCCCGCCTTGCATCACATGTTTCGAATTCGGAATGACAAACGCCTCGATTTTGTTCACACGGAAGTCGCCTGCGTCGGTCTGTCCTTTGAAATAGGTGATAAGTTCCTTTTGCGTGGCCAGCACATCGCTCTCGTATTTCGACAACTGCGTGGTTACGGCTATCAACGGCATCGACTCGAACTGTGCGTTGAGCCAAGCCACCGTTTCGGTGCCGTGCGAGTTGAGCATATCGGCGGTGGTAAAACGCTTTTCGTAAATCTCAATAGCCGTGCTGTCGTTGTTGTACATCTGCTCCACAAAGTGGCGATAATCTTCGAGCATCTGCTTGAATTGCTGACCTTTTTCGGTGCCGCTCACCTCGTTGTCGCCAATGAAATAGCGGCTTGCGATGTCGGTGTTGTCTTTACTTTGCAGTTTGTAGCGGTTCACGGTGTCGGGATCTACCTGCACACCGTCGGCCATCATTATCAGGTCGGATTTTGCTTGATGGATAAAGGCTATCAGGCTGTCGCTTTTCTGCTTGGTAATTTTCGATTTTTCGAGCCATTCGCCTACCTTGTCGGGGTTCTGCTCGTAGAGATAGTGCATCTCGTCGTAGAGCGTCGCCGCCTGTTTGTTGCCTGTTTCGATGTTGGTAATCAAACTGTTGTCCACCATCAAAAAGCCGTTCAGAATATCGGCCGACACATTCAGTGCCAACATGGCGGTCAGCACCAAATACATCATACCTATCATTTTTTGTCTCGGGGTTTCCGGACAATTCGTAGCACCACTCATCTATCTGTGTTTTAGGGTGTTAAACAAAATGTTTGCCGCGCGTTTAAGCGTTGATGGCGTTGAGCATATTGCCGTAAATGGCGTTCAAATCGACAACTTTTTGGGCGAGTTTTGCCGTCTCGTCCTGATATTTTTCCATGTCTTTTGCGCTGACTTGCATGGCTTGTTGCACCTTGTCCAAATCGCCAGCCACAGAGGCAATTTTTGCGGTCTGCTGCTCGACGGCTTCGGCTTGGTTCTGCACATTTTTCAGTTGAATTTCGTACACAGAGTTAATCGCGCTCAAGTTTTTGTTGATGGTTTCGGCTTTCTCGACATACAATTTCGTGTTCTCTTGCACGGTCGTCATGTTTTCGGTGATGCCGTTGTACGAGGCGAGCAGTGCTTGCGATGCAGCGTCGAGATTCTGCTGTTTGGCGGCAAACTGTGCGGCTGCCGTGCCAGCAAGTTCCAAGTTTTGTGCAAAAGAGTCGGTCAAACCAGCCACTTTCGATATGCCTGCTATCTGTTTTGCGGCTTCGCTGATGCTTTTCAGGCCGTCTTGCATGGCTTTTACATCTTCGTCTTTCAATGGATTGACGCTTTGGTCAGCAGCAACTTGTCCTGCGGGCTGTTGCGCGCCACCAACGCCATTGCCGAGATGGTTATAGAGTGGATCGGCATCGTCTGCGGTCAATGCGGGGAAAATGTGATTCCAGTGCAGGTCGGGGTGCGGGTCGTCCAACACGCCAATCGAGAACAACAATGCTTCGGTAAACATACCCATCATAAGCATGATGCTCGCGCCCGGCCAGTGCAGAATTTTGAACAGCGCACCAACGATAACGACCGCTGCTCCCAAAGAGTAAACGCATCCAACTACTTTTTTACCTTGTGGGCTGAAATACCATTTCATGAACCCCGTACGTTCTTTTTTTGCCATAATTTTTTCTAGTTTCTGTTTTTTTTGGTTATTGTTATTTTACTTTTTTTTCTACTTATTTAATATGGTGTAATTATTCGCCGATGTAACTCCGTACGCAGCGGAAACCGATGGCTGGGCTACGCTTGGTCTGATATTCGAAGTCGCGTGCACCGCATTGCAGGAATGCACCCACATCTTTCCACGAACCGCCGCGAATCACTTTGCGTTTCATCACTTTGGGGTCGTTCATCTTCGACGAGTAACTGTAGGCCGAGTTCATATCGTGTGTGAATGTGGCGGCGGTGGCGTCGTAGGTGTCCGAAGTCCACTCCGAAACATTGCCCGACATATCGAACAGACCGTAGTCGTTCGGGTCGAACGAGGCCACTTGGCAGGGAATCAGATAGCCGTCTTCGGTGTAGTTGCCGCGTGTGGGCTTAAAGTTGGCCATGAAGCACCCTTTCGCGTCGCGAATGTATGGACCGCCCCATGGGTAGATTGCCAAGTGGCGACCGCCACGCGCTGCATATTCCCATTCGGCTTCGGTTGGCAGACGGAACTCGTGCGTTTTGGGCAGTCCCGGCACCGAGTTGTACAGTTGGTTGCGCCAGTGGCAGAAGGCCACGGCTTGATCCCACGACACGCCCACAACAGGATAACGCCCATTGCTCGGGTGTGAGAAATAGTTGTGCATGGCGGGTTCGTTGAAACTGTATGTGAACTCACGCATCCAGCACATGGTGTCGGGGTAGATGTTGATGATTTTGCTGCAAACAAGGTCGCTGCGGTGGCGCAATGGCTTGATAATGACCGTATCGACAATGGCGTTGCCACGCATGAAGGCGCTGTCGATGCGCACTTTGGCGTTGGGGTTGTAACTGCCTGTGTAGGGGTTGAACTCGTTGCCGGACAGGGCGGCTTGTGTGTAATCGACCCACTTGTACGAGTAGTTGAGTATGTGGCTGTTCAGTTGCCGTCCGATGGTTCTCTCTTCGCCATTGAAAAACATCTCTTCTATGGCGTTGTATTTTGCTTCGGTCAGTTCGTCGTCCTCTTTCCACTTGATGCCCCACGGAATTTTTGCTTTCCAGTTGATGGCGGTGTCGGGTTCTTCTTGTTTGTAAACTTTGCTTGTGGTAAAGTATTTGGCGGCTTCGGTTTCGTCGTCGATGCTGCGCAGTTTTACCAGTGCAATGGAGTCGCGCACCCATGCTACGAATTGCTGATATTCGCCGTTGGTAATTTCGGTTTCGTCCATCCAAAAGGCATCGATAGATTTGGTTACCTGCTTGGGTTGCATGCCCCATGTGGCTGCTTGGTCGTTGGGTCCCATCGTGAATGAGCCGCGCGGCACGAATACCATGCCGTATGGCGTTGTTTCGGGCTTCGATTTGCCGTAGATGCCGCCCAAAAAGCCTTTCGGGGCTTTGGCGCAGCCTGTCAGCATGGCTACCGTTGCGACGACGATGATGAAAGATGACTTTTTCATAGTATGCTCAAAATTAGAGTATTCGTACACTTTTATGTTTGCTGCCTTTTTTCTTCAGGCCGAGTCCAAATTCGTACGCCAAATAGATTTCGTGTGAACCGTGGCTCGCTGTTATTATTTTGTTCACTGGCAAGTCGTAAGCGTATCCGATTACGAGGCCGTTTAGCACTTTTATGCCGAGCAGAAACGACACGGCGTCTAAACGCCCACCGAGACCGCCCCAGTATTTTCCTTTATAGTCGAGCAGTGCTGTTATGCTCGGATTCCAACTCGCAAAATCGGTGATGACCAACGCCGCCGTTTTGATGGTGTAGTCGGGATTTTTCAGACGAAAGTCGTAACTGCCCGAGGCGGTGTAGAGCCGCGTCATGTGAAATCCATCGTATGCACCGAGCGCGATGTTCGATTCGGGCAGGTGCAGTGCCGATATGCCCACATGCCAGCGTGCTGTGGTGTAGGCAATGCCAAGTCCGCAGTCGAACCCGACCCCCGAAACGCCACTTGTCGGCACGGCATCGTCGTCTTTCACATGGTAGTCGCTTTCGACCCAACGCACGCTGTCGCCTTTGAATTTGACATTCGACACACCGATGTTCACGCCGAAATTCAAGTAGCCATCGCCCAGTTTCAATTTGTAGGCGTACTGCAAATTGATTTGCTGGTTGGAAAACATGCCAAAAATATCGTTTACAAATTGAACCCCTGCGCCGTGTTTTGTTTTGCCTATTTTGAAAGGCGCATGTACCGACACAAATGTGGTTCGTGGGGCATTGTCGATGCTAATCCACTGTAAACGCTGCAGTCCCGATAACTGCACCATCTGTTGTTCGCCAACAACAGCGGGGTTTATTGCCGTTCGGTTGTAGAAGTACTGCGTGAGTTGCGCATCGAACTGCGCGTGTACTGCGGTGCAGGCTACTATACCGAATACGATTGTCAGGCTTAACCTTTGGCAGTATTTGTTTCGCAGTTTCACAAGTCTATCTGTCCGTGTTTTTGTTTGGTGCGTTGTGCCACACCTCAACAATACAACTGAAAAAAATGTGAAAAATTGCGTGCCTTGGCTGCCTTTTTGCGTTTTTCCGTCGAAAAACTGTTTAGTATTCCTCTTCGTTGAAGAAAAAATCTTCTTTGCTCGGGTAGTCGGGCCAAATGTCCTCGATACTTTCGTAGATGTCGCCCTCGTCTTCTATCTCCTGCAGGTTTTCGATGACCTCCAGCGGGGCACCGGAACGCATAGCATAGTCGATGAGCTCATCTTTAGATGCAGGCCATGGTGCGTCTTCCAATTTTGAGGCTAATTCCAAAGTCCAATACATAGCGAATCCAATAATTTTGTTCGTTTTGCCACAAAAAGTGGCTTATAGACTATTTTTCAACTTGCAAAGATAGTTGTTTTTTTTACGAAATTCAACTTTTATCGCATTTTTTTTATTTCGTGCATTTTTCGTTGGCCAGTGTGCGCGCCAAAACAAAGAGAAAATCGGAGAGTCGGTTCATGTATTTTTTCAATTCTGAATCGATAACTTGCTGATTTTCAACATCTAAAATGGCGCGTTCGGCGCGGCGTGCTACTGCGCGACAGATGTGGCAAATGGCCGACGCTTCGTTGTCGCCATAGACGATAAAATGTGTTAATTTTGGTAAATTTTCGGTCATTTTATCGATATTTTTTTCCAACTGATGCACTTTTTCCGCCGAAATTTTGGCAGATTCGTGCAGTGGCGTGTCGGTGGTGTCGGTGGCGAGGTTGGCACCCACGGCAAAGAGCGTCTGCTGTATGTCGAGTAGGGTAGCGCGGTGTTCGTCGCCGACCTTCGTTTTCAGCAGTCCGAGAAACGAATTCAACTCGTCCACAGTGCCGTAGGCGTGTAGCCGCACACTGTTTTTTGGCACGCGTTTGCCACCCACGAGCGCGGTGGTACCGTTGTCGCCTGTTTTTGTGTAAATCATAATTTTAGTGTGAAAGTTTATAAAGTTTATCAAGTGAAAAGTAGGGACGCGGCGTGCCACGTCCGTTGGTGCGTTATTTTTGTTTCTGTTGATTTGTGGATTTGGTTATTTGTTGAGTTGATAAACCAGTTAATCTGAAATTTGAAATCTGAAATTCTGAAATTCAATATGCCACAATGTAGTTTTCTTTTTGCAAATCGGTGTTGAAGAAGGCGATGCCCATTTGGAAGGTGTCGATGGTAACGCGGATTTGCGGTGTGGTTTTTATTTCGTTCCAAGCGCGCTCCATGTCGGCGGAGCGGTGTATGTCGTCGAACACAAAAATGGTGTGGGCGTGTGCGTGCGGCAGGCACTGGTTGAAGTAGCGCATGGTGGCGTCGTAGGTGTGGTTGGCGTCGAAAAACGCAAGGTCGATTGCGGGCATATTTTTCAGCGCAATGGGCAGCGTGTGGTCGATATCGCCTTTGATTGGGTGTATGTTGTGGGCGTGTTCGCACTCGAAAAGTCGTTGTGCAAAGGCGTGGAGCGCAGGTTCGCCCTCGAGCGTTACCACTTTGGCGCGCGTGTCGGTTTTCGCCAAATGGAGCGTGGTCAGCCCCAGATTTGTGCCGAGTTCGAGAATGTTTCGCGCTTGGCAGTCGTTGGCGATGCGAAAGAGCAGTTCGGCGTATTTGCGGCGTGCGCAGGCGTTTCGTGCGATGGCTTTGATGCTGGTTTGGCGCGCTTTGCCAGTGCCGAATCCTTGCAGTGCGATGGGCGTGCAGTCGTTTTGCAGTTTGCGCCGCAAAGTCCGCAGACGCGCAAAGGCGTAAAACGGCGTTTTTTCGTACAGCACGCTGTTGAGCCAGCGAAACGCATAGGGCGAATGTATGCCGTAGCCGCCGCGATGGTGCGCATGTCGGAAATGTTCGGCACGCGCTTTTATTTGGTGGAGTGTGTTTGTCATGGTCATCGGTGCGAATCTGCAAAGTTATGAAATTATTTTGATTTTTTAATGCTCTTTTTGCAGGTATTTTCTATAAATTCCTTGTTTTGCGAGAATTTTAACTTTATTGGGATTTTGTTGATTTGGTTATTGGGGTCTCTATAAATTTCTTTAAGATTTCCTTTTTTCGTTCATTTCTTTTGACGACCAAAAGAAACGAACCAAAGAAAAGTCGCGGCAGGGGCGCGAGCGTTGCCAAAAATTGGCGGTTTTGGTTT
>CAVBBP010000018.1:0-42847 GCA_963593685.1 Segatella copri | reverse complement strand
TACAAAATGCTACTAAAAAACTTTAGAAAAAATCCTCTAAAGTTGTCTTGAACCTAAAAAAAACTTTTTACTTTTCACTTTCTACTTTCACACTAAAAAAAAAACACTTTTCCACAATAAAAACACACAATTTTTCAGTAAAATGAACATGAAAAACACACTTCGCACGCTTGCTGTGGCGAGCGCATTGCTGGTGGCTGGTCAAATGGCTATGGCTACCACGCTGTTCCCGAGTCGCACCGATTTTCGCGACGAAACTATCTATTTTCTGATGACCACGCGTTTCTACGATGGCGACAAAACCAACAACACGCAATGTTGGGACGGCCAGAGTTACAACAGCGGCGACCCTTGCTGGCGTGGCGATTTCAAAGGCTTGATCGAGAAACTCGACTACATCAAAGCCCTCGGATTCACTGCCATTTGGATTACGCCTATCGTCGAAAACGCTTCGGGCTACGACTATCACGGCTACCACGCCTCGGATATGTCGAAAGTGGATCACCGCTATTTGTCTGAAGATGTTGATTTTCAAGATGTTGTAGATGCAGTACACGCACGCGGCATGAAAATCATTCTCGACATTGTGCTGAACCACACGGGCAATTTTGGCGAGGCAAACCTCTGTCCGCTCTTCAAACGCGACTGGACGGCCGACCAGAGCGACATCGACGCTTGCATGATTCCGCTCACCAAATCGGAAGGCGGCAAACTGCCCGACAACTACTCGTCGCTGGCGGCTGGCTCGCAATATGCGGCACGCTTGTCGAAAATGAAAAATACAGCCGACGAAAACGGACAAAAACAGAACTACGACACGCACAACTATTGGCATCACTATGGCCATTTCAACTGGGACGAAGAGAACCGCTGGTGGGGACAAATCGCTGGCGACTGCGTAGATTTGAACACCGAAAACCAGGCAGTGGTCGATTATCTGCTGAAATGCTACGGCGCATTCATCAAAATGGGTGTCGATGGCTTCCGTATCGACACGAGCGGACACATCGCACGCCTCACATTCAACAAAAATTTCATTCCGCAATTTGCTGCGCTGGGCGAACAGTACAAAAGCCAACGAGGCAGCAATGCCGCGCCATTCTTCATGTTTGGCGAAGTGTGCGCCCGCGACCGCAATGTAACCTACCGCAACCACGACGCTCTGTCGTGCTACTTCTACACTTGGGCAGAAAAGAAGAACTATGCGTGGGACACCAGCACCACATCGTGGGATAATGTGGTGGTGAACGAAGGCGAAACTGGCACGCACACCAATGTAACATCGATTTTGCAATTTGCCGACGACTACAAAGGACAATACAGCGACGGCCGCACCTCGACCAATGCGCTGCTCAGCGGCAACGACTACCACACACCTGACTACACGCAGGCTTCGGGCTTCAATGTTATCGACTTTCCGATGCACTGGAATTTTGAAAATGCCTCGTCGGCGTTTGGCGTGAAAGGCGGCGACAAATACTACAACGATGCCACCTACAATGTGGTTTATGTCGATTCGCACGACTATGCGCCTGATGGTGCGCCCGAAAAGCAGCGTTTTGCAAAACCGCAATCTACTTGGGCCGAAAATCTCTGCTTGATGTACACTTTCCGTGGCATTCCGTGCGTTTATTACGGTTCCGAAATCGAATTTAAGAAGGGTTGCATCATCGACGAAGGACCGAATATGCCACTGAAAGACAGCGGTCGCGCCTACTACGGCGGCTACATCAAAGGCGACATCACCACCACCGATTTTGCCGAATACAGCAACGCTTCGGGCAACATAGCGCAAACGCTTGCGCACCCATTGGCACAGCACATTCAGCGGTTGAGCAAAATTCGTATGGCTGTACCTGCGCTGCGCAAAGGTCAGTACAGCACCGACGGCTGCTCGGGTAGCCTCGCGTTCAAACGCCGTTACACCGACAGCACCACCGACAGTTACGCCTTGGTAACCATATCGGGCAACGCCACCTTTACCAGCATTCCAAACGGCACCTACACCGACTGCGTTACAGGCGATGTAAAAACCGTAACCAACAACTCGCTCACCGCCTCGTGCAGCGGCACTGGCAACCTGCGTGTGTATGTGTTGAGCACCACCAAAACGAAAGCCCCGGGCAAAATCGGCACTGATGGCAAATACATCTACACCTCGTCGGCAGCCAACATTCCCAACCCATCGTGGGACGGCACACAAGAGGAACTCGAAGATGGCAGCGGCAGTGGCGATGGCGGCGGCGAACTGATCTACACGCCTTGCATCGAAGGCAGCGACGAACGCGCCGTATTCTTCACCAAATCGAGCGACTTTGGCGATAAAATCAACTGCTACATTTGGGACGAAGCCAATGGCAACAAGCAAATCTGCGGCTCTTGGCCTGGTCAAAAAGCCACATCGCTGGGCGGCGGCGTTTACAAATTCGTCATTGCCGACGACAGCACCGAAATCAACGACCAATGGAAGATAATTTGGAACGACGGCGGCAACCAAACAGCCAACTTGGCATTCACGCTGCACGGCATGTACAGTGGCGAAAATAAGGGCTCGATTAAATGCACCAGCACCGTTACACTCGACTGCTCCGAGGCACCGGAACCATACGTTCCCGACGAACCCGATGCATTGGATCAAATAGTCGAAAAAGATGCGCTCTTGGTTTATGGTACTCGCGGAATTTTGCATATCTTTGCAGCAGAACCGACACCGATTACCATCTACTCCATCAGCGGACAGGCCGTGGCGCGCTTCGAGGCTGCACAAGGCGCAACCGACATAGCACTACCGGCGGGATTCTATCTCGTCAATGGCCAAAAGGCAGTAGTACAATAATTTTTCAGTAGGGTGGCTTTCGCGCATGTCGGGACGAATAGAGTAGTTTCGGCATGCGCCACAAAGCCCAAAACCGATGTTTGAAGAACTTACTGCACGCATAAAACTTGGCGACGAACAGGCTTTCGAACTTGTTTTCAAGGCATTGTATCCCCGATTGTGCCGTTTTGCAATGCGTTTTCTCGACGACCCCGACTTGACGGAAGATGTGGTGCAAGAATGTTTCGCCAATCTGTGGGAAAAGCGCGAAAGCATTACCAGCCAATCGGTGCAGGGACTACTCTTTGCCATGGTGCGCAACGGCTGCCTCAACCAACTGAAACACGCCGTCTGTCTGCGCCGACAAACGATAGAAGAATTAGAAACTATCGTTGGAAACGAACATTTATACAATCTGGATTTGGTAGAAAACGCCGAATATGGGCTGCTCTACAAAGAGTTGCAGCAACAACTGAACCAAGCCATGGCCAAACTGCCGCCGCGCTGCCGCGAAGTGTTCACATTGAGCCGCTTCAAAGGCTGCCGCAACCACGAAATAGCCGAGATGTTCCACATTTCCGACAAAGCCGTGGAAAAACAGATAACAAAGGCACTCGCTTTTCTGTCGAAAGAGTTACAATATGCATGATTTTGAATAATGAAGATAAATTTCAATTTCAATCCAATCCATAAAATCGCTGTCGATTACTTCGAGGGACGCATTGCGCCGAACGACGAACACTTGTTGTGCGATTTTCTGAAAACGCCCGAAAACCGTGCGCAATTCCACGCTTGGGAGGCGGAGTGGCTGGCACACAGCACGCCAAACGCACAGACCGAGCACGCTTGGAATCGCTTCAAATTGCAGCAAAATGTGCGCACCATTGCCGAAGTGCGCCCCGCTCGCACGCACAAGCGTTGGTTGTGGTATGCGGCTGCCGCGGTGGCTACGCTGCTACTGATAACCGCCGTTGGCGCATGGCGTTTTGTGGCGCACGATGTCGAAACGCCCTGCTACGCCGTGGAAGCTGCGCGTGGCGAAAAGAGCAAAGTGCTGCTCGCCGACGGCAGCGTGGTCTATCTCAATGCCAAATCGAAACTGACCTACGACAGCGGCTTCAACGAAGAAAATCGGCATGTGCATCTGGTGGGCGAAGGCTATTTCGAGGTGGCAAAAAATGCTGAACTGCCGTTTGTGGTCGAGGTGAGCGACAACTACACCGTTACCGTTACTGGCACCAAATTCAATGTGTCGGCCTACGCCGAGGACAACCACATCACCACATCGCTCTTCGAAGGGGCGGTAACGGTGGCTTGTGGCGACAGCGTGGTGCGGCTTCGTCCCAACGAGGCGCTGCACCTGACCTGCTCTACAGGCACGCTCCAACGCTACGCTATCGGCGACAATTCGTCCATGGAGTGGATTCACAACCGACTGATATACAACGGAATAGCCGCCAGCGAACTTTTCAACCGCTTGAGCCGCCAATACAATGTAACGCTCATGGTCGATGCGCCTGCACTCGAACACGACACGCTGCGTATTGCCCTGCGCAACCACGAAAATTTTGAAGATGTGCTCTTCGCCCTTGAACAGGTGCTGCCAATAGAAACACGCCTGCAAAACGACACCGTTTTTATTTCAAGTAGCAAGTAGCAAGAAGCAAGAAGCAAGTCGCAAGACAAATTAGGAGTTAGGAATTAGGAGTGAGGAATGATGCGGCAGAGCCGCAATTTCAGATTTCAAATTTTATTTGATTTTTGCTCCGCTCGGCATTGCTCAAACAAGTTTGGCACTGCGCTCGCTTATCGCAAAAATTCAGAATTTCAAATTGTAGGGACGCACCGAGTGCGTCCGAGAAGATTCAACAGTTTAACGCTTCAACAAATAACCGAATCTCCAAATCCACAATAACCAGAAATCAGAAACTAGAAACTAGAATTTAGAAACTTTTCAACTGCAATGAATCCCCGCCATACCATATTTCTTTTTGCTTTGCTGATACTGCTTGGGCAGCCTATTGCAGCGCAGAAAAAGATTACCAAAAAGTTTGTCGATACGCCGCTGTCGGAGGTGCTGGCCGAGGTGGAAAAGCAGACTGGCTACTCCATCATGTACAAGACCAACGAGGTGAACGGCAATAAACTGATTACTGCCTCTTTCAAAGACGCGTCGGCAAATACGGTGCTGAAAAAAGTGCTCGACTTCAATCTGGAGTACAAAATTCAGAAAAAACTGATTGTCATCACCAAGAAACCGCCCGTAGTCAAAACCATTACGCAAGGCACATCGACTGCCAACATCGCCGCCGAAAGCAGCCACACACAGGCGTTCAAGGCGAGCGAGCAAGATTCGGTGCGGCTGCACATCGATAGCATTGTTGCCACCACGCACACACGCGTCGAGCACCGCATCGACACTGTGCTGAATATCACCACCGAAATTTTGACAAAAGAGAAGGAACAGCCCGCCAAAAAGCCGAAAAAAGAGACGCGCAAAGGGCACTATCTGCAAGGCTATCTGGGCGCAGGCTACGGCGGTATCGACTATCGCCTGACCGACGGCAAAAACATCGGTTTTGTGTCGGGTTTGGGGCAGATTGGCTATGCTTATTTCTTCACGCCCGAGTGGGGCATTGGTGCTGGGGTCGATTTTGCGAACTATGCCTCTACAGGCACATCGAATAGGCTGCTCGAATGGTCGGGCGTAACCGACAGCGACGGCGAACGCTACACGCACCGTGCGCAGTTGAACGACTGGAAAGAGCGGCAAAAACTGCTAGCGGTGGGCATTCCCATCACAGCGCAATACCAACATTGGTGGAAAACTAACGGCAAAAATGGCGACGACAAAATCGGACTTTTTGCCGATTTGGGTGTGCGGGTCGCCTTCCCGTTTGCAAGCACCTACGCCGTGAAATCGGGCGCGGTCAATCACACTGGCTGGTACGAGCCGTGGCAACTCGAACTCGACCACATGCACGATTTCGACGAACAGCAAAGTGCCAAACAGTCGGGCAAATTTTCTACAAATCTGACCGTGGCGGCACTTTGCGATGTGGGCGTGCTTTTTCCGATAAAAAAGCATCTTGACCTGATGCTTGGGCTCTATTTCAGTTACAGCCTCAACTCGTGCCACAAAGCCAGCAGCGAGCCGCTCGGCTTCTACGATGCGGCTGAAAATCGCTACGACTTTATGAACGCTTACGCTGGTTTGCCAAACTCCACCGAAATCAAAGCGATGCGCCCCTACGCTGTGGGCGTGAAAGTGGGCTTGCATTGGCACATCAAGAAAAAAGAAAAGCCGAAACCAATCGTTTACGAGCGCGTGTTGCAAAACGACACTACAATTTCGTACATCGACCGTTACGACACTATTCAAGTGGTGGAATACGACACCATTTTGCACCCGATAAACGCCATCAAACAGTTGCAGTTGAACTCCATTATTTGGTTCGACCTCGACGACTACACGCCCAAACTCGACCCACCCACCATGCTCGACGACTTGGCCGAAATTTTGCGCCAAAATCCCGACATTCGCATCGAGGTGAACGGACACACTTGCGGGCTTGGCGGCTTGGAATACAACAAACGCCTCTCGCTGAAGCGCGCCAACGCCGTGGCCGACCTGCTGCTGCGCAAAGGCGTGAAACGCGAACAACTCGTCATTCAGGGCTTTGGCCAAAGCAAACCCTACTACAGCGAATCGCACCAACTCTACCTCGATAGGCGCGTAGAGATAAAGCCGATTGAAAATTAGAGTTGATGAGTTGATAAGTTGATTGGTTGATAAGTTTAACGCATTAGTCAGAACCTGTGAAGAATTTTTTAGTAAAAAGTGCTGATGTAGGGACGCGGCATGCCACGTCCGACGAATAAAGAGTAAGGACAAAAGAATAAAGACTTTTTGATTCTCTAATCGTCTAATTTTCAATTACTTAATTAAAATTTTGGCGGCGTTTCGAAATGCACCAAATTCATAATTCTAAATTCAAAATTCATAATTAACGAAAGGCTTTTCCCCCTTCGGGGGAAACGGGAAAGGGGGCTATGACCAAGAAAATAAATAATGAACAATGAATAATGAATAATAATTGCGGCTTTGTTGATACCGAAAACTAGAAACCAGAAACTAGAAACTAGAAATCTTAAACTCTGAAACCTTAAACTCTGAAATTTGAAATTTCCACAATATGAAACGCACCATTTTTGCCATATTGCTTTTGGCGGCTCTGCCTGCCGTGGCACAGCAGACCGATTCGATTTGCATCGGCGAGCAGACAATGCTTACCGCCGTTACCACGGGCGAAGACTACAGTTACCTTTGGTCGCCTAGTGGCGAAACTACGCAAAGCATTACCGTTGATGTTACCGACGAGAGCGCAACCACCTACACCTGCACGGTAACCAAAGGCAACACTGCGAACCGCGGCAATCTGCTCACGCAAGGCAGCTTCGAGTTTTCGCCGTCGAGTCCTGTGCGTAGCGATGAGAATGAATTGGGACAGACGATTTCGTACGATTATCTCAATTTCCAAAGTAGTGGCAAAAATATTCCGCAGGGCAGCACCACTACAGCAACGAACGCCAACAATGTGAAAACGGATTATTTCTGCCATTTGCTGCCACATTCTGGCAACTATATGCTTGTGTGCGACGGTAGCAGCGATAGCAATGCGCAGGTGTGGAGTGCCAAAAATCTGAAATTGAACAAGGGCGAAACCTATGCATTCAGTTGTTGGGTGGCAAATATCGATTCGGCATACGCTAATCATGGTGTATCGTCGTTGCCAAAACTGAAATTCGTCATCGAAAATGGCAGCGACAAACATACCTTGCTCGAATTTACCGCACCCGAAACGACGGCGCTATGGGCTAAACACGAAGCCAAATACACGCCGACAGCCGATATTACCTGCAATATCTACATTGTGAACTACACTATCGAATACGAAGGCAACGACTTTGCGCTGGACGATGTGCAGTTTCGCAGCACCAAACAAGATGGCACCGATGTGGTGGCCACCGAAACATTTGTGGTGGTGGGCAAAGATTGCACCGTGCCGCCAGAGCCGCCCACGCCCGAGTGCCGTGCCGATTTGGTCTATGCCAAATGGAACGATGTGATTTTCTGCAGCAATGCCGCTGGCGAATTTGTGGCTTATCAGTGGTACAAAGACAGCGTGGCCATCGAAGGCGCGGTGAAGCAGTACTACTACAACCCAACCGACGGCTTGGCGGGCGCAAGTTACATGGTGTGCGCCACCACAACTTCGGGCGCGCAGGTCTGCTCCTGCTCGACGGAATATAGCGCCATACCACGCAGTGCCGACAGTCAGCCGCAGCAGAGCAGTGTGTCGGTGAGTGCCGCCAAAGGCATCATCACTGTGGAGCAGCCAACCGAAAGCCCGATGCGCATCCGACTGCTCACCACTATGGGCATCACCATTTTTGAGGCTGAAACGCAATCGGCTGTCTGCACGCTCCAAGTCGGCGCAACAACCGGCACCTATATCGTCTCCGTCCAAACCAACGACGGCACTGTAAATCAGAAAGTTGTGCTTACGAAATAATTGATAATTGACAATGATAGGTTATAGGTGAGAGGTTATAGGTTATAGGCTTTGTTGATACCGAAAACTATAAACCAGAAATCAAAAATAAGCCGCACAGACCTTTATTGATGCGTTAAACTTATCAACTGATCAACCAATCAACTGATCAACCCAATTTGAAATTTGAAATTTGAAATCTGAAATCTGATATGTCCCCGCGTTCAGCACTTATTGTTGCGTGGCTCCTGTTGGCGGTTTTGCCAGTGGGAGCGCGGTCGCGTCTGCCCAAAAGCAACAACCTGATGGGTTCGTCGCTCGAAATGGGCGCAGGAGTGGGGTGGAGTTCGCTCTGCTACACACTGACCGACGGCAGCAATACGGGCGCAGCGCACTTTTCGGCGCATGTGGGCTATTCCTACTTTTTCAATCGCTATGTGGGCGTAGGCTTTGGCGTCGATTTTGCGCGCTACGGGTCGTCGGCCTACTACAGCGACGCCCTTTTCGAGTGGCAGGGCGTGTTCGACAGCGACGGCGAACTTTACACCCACCAAACACAGTTGAACCGTTGGCGCGAGGTGCAGAGCCTCTACGCCGTGAGCGTGCCGTTGGTGGCGCAGTTTGCCGTGCCGATAAACCGTTCGCTGCAATTCATGGTCGATGTAGGCATCAAATATTCGCATACCGTTTCGAGCCGTTACACCGCTTCGGGCGACATCACGCACCGCGGCTACTATCAGCCGTGGCAACTCACTTTGGAGAATATGCCGCCCTACGGATTCTACACCACATCGGATTTTGCGCCTTCGGGCAAGTTGAATAGCAAGCCGTTCAGTATCAATCTGATAGCGAAATTTGGCGTTGTCGTGCCGCTCAACAAACAGTGGGATTTGACGGCCAAAGTCTATCTCGATTACGGCCTGACCGACGCGCTCAACCGCAACGAAACTGCTCAACCCATCGGTTTCCGCAACGATAGAGAGGGTATGGCGGCACTGCACAATTTCATGAACGACTACACCACCGTGCTTGCCACCGACCAAGTGGGAAAGCGTGCCAATCTGCTGGCCGTTGGTGTTGAAATTGGCGTGCGCTTCAAACTCGCCACGCCACGCCGTTGCCACTGCCTCCGCTCCCACAAAGTCGCTTTCAAACCCACCTCGCACCGCCGCCGCAGATAAGTGCGAAAGTGCATAAAGTGGAAAGTCTATAAAGTGTATAAAGTTGAAAGTAAAAAGTGAAAAGTAGGGACGCACCGCGTGCGTCCGTTTTTGTGGATTTGCAGATTGGGTTATTTGGGAAAATCTGTCAATTTGTAAATTTGTCAATCTGTAAATAATTGTAGGGGCGCGGCATGCCGCGTTCCTACTTTGTCAATTAAGAATTAAAAAATTAAGAATGAAAAATTTTTCGATAAGCGAGAACAGCGCCAAACTTGTTTGAGCAATGCCGAGCGAAGAAAAAATGTGCGTAGCGAATTATTCGTGCGAAAAATGGTTGCAAAAATCTAATTGAATAATTGGAAATTAAGAAATTGGGTAATTAAAAAGTCTATGTTCTATGTTCTATGTTCTATATTCTTAAAATCTATTCTTGCTACTTGCTACTCATATCTTGCTACTAAATCAGCATCTCGCTAATTTTTCTTTTATCAAGCCGTGTTGGTAGGCGTAGAGTAGGCGTTTTAGGTTTTGGACTTGCTCTACCAACTCTTTGCCGCGGTCGGTGTCGCGCACGAGCATGCGCTGTTTGCTCAAATCGACCAACTGCACGCGGCTGTGAATGTCGGCACCCGACAGCACGGCCTGTTCGCGGCTCTCGAATTTCTCGTGTTCGATGAGTTGCATGCCGTGGCTGTTGTAGATGAGCGTGTAGCCAGCAATGCCCGTCTGCGCTTGGTAGGGCTTGGAAAAACCGCCGTCGATGACGAGCCGCAAGCCGCCAGCACGCAGCGGCGATTCGCCTTTGAGCGTGCGCACGGGAATGTGGCCGTTGATGATGTGCGATTTTTCGGGGTCGAGGCCGAACTCGCGCAAGATGTTGCAGCAGGTTTCGCGCTTGTTGGCCAGTTCGTAGTAAGCCCCTTTGGTCTCTTTGTAGAGCGTTTTATCGTCGATAAAATAGCGTTCGAAGGTGGTCATTTTGTCCTTGTTGTAGAGCGGCGAGCAGGGGCCGCACCACAAGTACCACATATAGTCCAAGGCGCGCTGTTGCGTGGACGAATCGTGTGTGGCGTAGTAGGCTTGGCGTATCTCGCGGTCGATGCGCTCCATCAGGGCGCGGCCTTTCAGCGTTTCGCCAGCGATTTTCACCTCCTGAAACGAACCATCGGCTTCGAGCGGAATGGCGGCGTGGTAGAGCAAGCAGTTGTTGCGCACCAAAAAGAGCGATCCGTGCTGATAGAGGCAACGCAGGTGTTTTTGCAACTTTTCGGAGCGGCGGAACGAGCGCGCCAACTGATCGACTAGTTGCTGCTCTTCGGTCGATAGTGCGTAGGGATTGGCTGGGTCGAGCGTAGGCAGATTTTTGTCGAGCAGTTCATACTCTTTGCCATCGATGGTGATAGTGCCGCGCTCCTTGTCGATGAGGTGGAGCAGTAGGCGGTCGTCCATCTGGTAGTCGGGGTTGCGCTGAATAATCTGCCCTTCGAGTTTGAACTGTATGATGCTGATGGCTTTGTGCATTTTGGCCATCAAACCAGCCGAGCGTGTCAGGCGCGGATTATTTTCGAAATCTTTTGTCTGAAACACGGTGCAAGGGTCGTTGCCGTAGGTGTTCATGGCGAAATTGGCGAGCGGCAGCAGATTGATGCTGTAGTCCTCTTCAAGTGTTTCCACATTGGCATAGCGTATCGACACACGCAACACGGTGGCTATCAGTGCCAAATTGCCAGCGGCTGCGCCCATCCATTCGATATCGTGGTTGCCCCACTGTATGTCGAAATCGTGATAGGTCGAAAGAATCTCCATGATTTTGCAAGCGCCGGGACCGCGGTCGAATATGTCGCCCACGATGTGCAGTGTGTCGATGGCAAACCCGTGAATCACATAGCAGATGGCGATGATGAGTCCTTCGGCGCGCCCTGTGGCGATGATGGCATCGATGATGGCGTTGGAATAACTCTGGCGGTCGGGCTCGGCGGTCGATTCGTGCAGCAACTCCTCGATGACATAGGCAAAATCTTTGGGCAGCATTTTGCGCACTTTCGAACGCGTATATTTCACCGTTACGGCGCGCGTAACCTCCACTATCTGTTGCAGTCGCGTGCGGTAAATCGGTTCCATCTCCATACCCTGCGTGTGGTAGTAGGCCAGCCGCTCGTCGGGGTAGTAGATGAGGGCGCAGAGAGCGCGTTTCTCCTCTTCGCACAGACGGTCGCCAAAGGTGTCGTCCACCTTGCGGCGAATGACGCCCGATGCATTTTTCACAATGTGGATAAAGGCGTTGGCACTGCCGTGCAGGTCCGATAGGAAATGCTCCGTGCCTTTGGGCAGGCTCAAAATGGCTTCGAGGTTCACAATTTCGGTTGTAGCGGCTGAAATGTTCGGAAACTTCTCGGCCAGCAGATTCAAGTAGCGCTCGTCGGCTCTGATTTCGTCGATAGTTGGCATAATGGTTCTTGTTTTTTGATAATGAATGGTGTGCAAAGATACGAAAATAGTGCGAAAGTGCGAATAGTTTGGTTGATCAGTTGATTAGTTGATTGGTTGATTGGTTGATTAGTTTAACGCATGACAGATGGTCAGCGAGTTTTAATTTCTAGTTTCTCAAAATTGCTATCGCAATTTTTGTTTCTAAGTTTCTAATTGTTGAATTTGAAATTTGAAATCTGAAATTGCGGCTCTGCCGCATCACTTCTCACTGCTAACTTCTCACTAAAAAACTCCTCACTCCTCATTCCTAACTCCTAATTCTCTTGCTACTTGCTACTCATATCTTGCGACTTTTATAAAACAAGTAGAGCCGCCACACTGTGACGACCCTACAATTTGTTTAACCCCCTCAATCCCCCAAGGGGAAAGATTTTGGGCTAATCTGGAATTAGATAATTTGGAATTAAAAAGTCTTTTGTCTTTGTTCCTTACTCTTTATTCAAAAAATTCCTCACTCCTAATTCCTCATTCCTCATTCCTAATTCCTAATTGTCTATGCTCTATGTTCTATATTCTCAAAATCTATTATTCATTTTTCATTGTTCATTATTCATTGTGAAATGAGGCGATGCCTCATTTCACAATGGCTTTCTGCACCTTGTTGCCGATGCGAACGATGTAGAGGCCAGCGGTTGGCATCTGGTATTGTTCGGTGGCGGCGGTGATGTGCCCTGCGTAGATCAAATTGCCTGTGATGGAGTAGATGCGTACCGTGGTTTTGGCGGCGGCATCTTCGACTACGATGGCGCGTCCCTGCGTGTAGAGCGTGAAGTCGTTGGTGGCAACTTGCTCAATGCCAGTGGCTTGCGAGGCGAATGCAACACTGATTTTGGTGTCTTTCTTGACGGTAATCGTGAGTTTGTATTCGGTCTGGGCAACGGCTTCGCTCACTTCGCTGCCGTTCACTGTGAGCGACTTGATTTCGTACCCTTCGTTGGCCACAATGGTGAACGAGAGTTTTGAGCCGCGGCGCACTTCGCTGGCCGATGTTGGCGTAATTTTGCCGCTGCCATCGACGGAGGTGGTTACCTTTACTGGGTTCACAAGCACTGTTACCGTGCCTTCAACGCCTTCGGCAAATGTGTAGCCCTTGGGCAGAGTTACGGTGCCAGTGGCTTGCGTCAGCCCTTCGTCGAGCGTCCAAGTGGTGTAGTTGGCCATGTTTTGCGTGGCACCGTTTTGTAGCGTGGCAAGCACCTCTACATCGGCCAGTGCCAAGCGAACGGCCGCTTCGTTGGTGTATTCGTTCACTACCACTTTGCTGGCGGCGGTCAGTGCTGTTACTGAGATTGCTTGACTGGCATCGCTGATGGTAATGGAGATTTCGTAGTTTTTCAACGCCTCCAAATCTTCAGCGGAAAGGAACGACAAGTCGACGGCTGGGAAGCAAGTGAAATTGACCACATCGTCTTTGGCTCGACCACTGATGGAGGTAGATTTGCCGTTCTTGAGTGCTGATGAATAATTCGTTCCGTCTGATTTATAGTAGAGATACATGTTCATATCGCCCAGATAGTCGCAGGTGTAGTCGATGCGAATGGCATTGGTTGTGTTCAGCGCTATCTGGTAGGGGCAAGCCACCTTGAGGCTGCTGGTGTACCACACGCATTTGTTCATCACAAAGTCGTAAACCGAGCCTTGTATCACCACTGGCAGTGCGTTCAAATCCAGCACTTCGGCGCGTGCTATCATCTTGTCGTAATCGCTCTCTACGGCGTGTAGCGAATAGGTGCGCTCGCCGGGGTAGTCAGGCATATTTTTTACACTAAATGCTTGACCAATAAAGTTTTCGCCCGCAGAAAGGCTTACGGCCTTTATCACATCGCTTTCGTCACCAGTGTCTTCTAGTGTGGTGCTAATACCATCATAATAGAATGTCAGTAGTTGATGCTTGCTCTTGTAGTACTCGTAGTCGTTACTCAAATCGTTTTTCTTGATAGTTGCCACCCAACCGTCGTTGCCCAAGCGCTGCGGGTTGGCGTCCATATACATCAGGTCGCCAGAGGGCTGCACCACGAGCGGCGTTACATACGCTTCGATGTTTTCGGTAATTGTGGCGGGCAGCGCAACGGCTGTTTCACCGACCAAATCGCGGTACTCATCGCTCGTTATCGACAACTCCCACCTGATATCGACCGCCGTTTCGGGCTTGATGTCGGTTCCGAAAGAAATGTAGTGGGTACCGTCGGTTTGAGTTACTGTGAAGTCGTACGAGTCTACATGAGAAACAGTATTTAGTGCGTTATCACGAATACCGCTGTAATCTCTTGCAAAGTCATTCTGTGTGTGAATATGCACGCCCGCTTTCAAATCTACCTTGTATATTTTTGCATAGTAGATATAGTTGTTGTCATCGATGTAAGGCACGAGTTCGCTTGGCTCTATCTGCAGTTTGCCACGCACGCCGGGCAGTTCTTCGGCCTTGTCGAATGCCTCTTTTTCCGTGTAGGCGGTAACAGCCTCGATGCTGAACAGGTTTTCGCCGTCGAAACTGTAGGGCACAAACAGGTAGTAGTCGCCTGTTTCTGCTATTGTGAGCGCGCCATAGTTCCCTTTTATTGTAGCGGTTGTTGGTACGGTGGCAGTTGTCGGGTCTTCGCAGTAGGCATCTAATGCGGCTTTCGAAACGAGGGTCGCATTTTCTACTGCATTGTTGTTATAGACCACGCTCTGCCCTGCGGTGAGGTTTACCTTGTAGAATCCTCCCATATTGCTAATAAAACCAGTGATTTTAAGCGGTACTATCTTGTCGAGCGTAATAGTGCCAGTGTAGGGCAGTGTGATTTCGGTGGCTTTTGCCAAGGCCTCTTGATCCTTATAGACGGTGTTCAACAAAACTGTTACTTGGCTTTGTGTAAACTCATCGGTAAAGAACACCACATAGTAGGTGCCTTCTGCGTCGATGTCGTAGTATGGTGTTTTTGAGGTATAACCTTTCACCTTGGTTATCGCGCCTGATTCTTCCTTATAAATGTATGTCCAGTAGTATGGTTTGCTGTAGTAGGTTTGCAGCAGTTGCCCAGCGGCTACCTCCACCTTGTAGGCCACGGCGTAGTAGTTGGTGCCAATCGCGCCAAAGTCGGTTTCGCCTGCCACATAGTGGCTTTCGTCGGTACCAAAGTTGATGGTTTTCTGCATCGACTCGGTAATTGTTTCGGCTTTGCCTATCAGTTCGGCAAGGGTTATTGGCGTTGTCTCGGCGGCTTGGCCTACGCTGATATCTACCAAGTGCGTGCCGCGTTTATCGTCTTTGGCAGTTGTGAATACCACAAAGTATTCGTCGCCTTCGGCAATGGTTTCTACAACGATGCTTGCGCTCGTACTTGAGCCACCAGTTTTATATGCATTTTCTACAGTAATGGTGCCAGCAGCATCTTTTTTGTAGATTATCGCTACGGACTCATTCCCATCGCTGAAATATGGTGCATTCCGTGCGGAGAGGTATTGCCCCGCCGCCATAGGCACTTTGTAGGCTACGGCGAAGTAGTATTTGCCATTTTCAGGAAGCAGAGCATCGTCGCCTTGTACCCATTTGCTTGGCTCTGCACCGAGCAGTATCTGTTCGTTGGTCAAGCCATTGGTTTCGGTGGCGGTTTCCAGCAGTTCGGCCAGCGTTATAGGTGTGAGGCTTGTTGTCTTGCGGTCGCTGTAGTTCACCTCCAAGTGGTAGTCGCCATAGCCCTTGGCAACCACATTGAGATAGCCCAAACCGGTGCCTTGTGTCCTGCAAATGGTGGTAATTTCGCCATTTTTACCCGAAATGTAGTCTACGAGAGCACCGCCCAAGTAGAATTCTTGTATGCGGTCGTCGTTGGCGCTCCATTTCACCACTATTGTGGTGTCGGCCAGCGGCATACTGTTTATCTGATAGCTATGTATCGAATACACATATTCGCTGCCCGAATTTTCGCCTTTGTTCAAGGTGCTATCGACCACAAACGGAATGGTTCTCATGGAATAGCGCGGATCCCATTGGTATTGTTCTACCAGCACAGTGTAGTCGCACGGTGTCAGTTGTGCAAAACCAGCCACCAGCACTTTGTAGCGTCCTTTGGACACGATTTGCCCTGCCATTGCAGTGAGTGTGCGTTTCTGATCATCGTCATCGTACGCCTTTGCCAATGGAGTGATGCCATCGCTGGTGAGCAAAAACAGTTGCAGTCCGTTTTCCTCTTTGCTGCGGCCTGTCTTCATGGTGGCAGTAATGGTGTAGTAACCATTCTCCAAGTCGATGTAGTGCGCCGTAGCGTATGGCTGGCCAAACAGCGACGAGTTGTAGAGTGTGTCGCTCGGCATCAGTTGTCCGTAGTAGGTTTTGCCAAGGGTAAGCAGGCGGTCATCGGCATCGAAAGCGTCGGCATCCAATACCTTCTGCTCGGCATCTTTTGGCATCAGCGACAGTGCAAAATCGGCTCTTTCGCCAGTGTTGTTGCCAATCATGGCAATGTAGTATGTGCCAGCGGGCAGTGCGCTGGTTGTCAGCGTGTTATCGCCATCGGTAGCATAGTTTGTTTTGAATTCAAAACCTGTGTCTTCGGCAACATCTACAAGGGAGAAATGCACATCGTAGTCCGATTCGTAGCGCAGACGCACCTTGCTCTCTTCGGCGAGTGTGAATTTGTAGAGTTTGTAAACGAAATAGTCCTTGAGAACCCCAGCAGCCGAAGGGTCTTCCTCTGTAATCGACAGCCGATGGCGTTTTGTGCAGTTGGCTGTGCCGCGGTAGGGCAGTGTTATCTCTTGCACTTCGTGGCGTTTGCTGTAATCGAAATCGTTAGTGCTGCTTATGGCGAGTTCAACACTGTAGCCCGCTTTGGGTGCCAACACATCGAAAGTGTGTGTGATTCCCGGCAGTATCAACCTACTTGATTCTGCTCGAGTTTTCCCGTGTTCCACTATCAGAGCACCGCCTTGGCACACCAAGTGGTAGTAGTCGCTGCCAGTTGTCGCTGTGTACGAGCCAACCACAGGCATCAGTCCTGTGTATGTTTTGCCAGCGTAGTCGGTTTCGTACTCGGCGTAGAGCAGGTCGGTGGGCATTGTGCCATCGCCTACTGCGCCCGCTTCGGAGAGCGGCTCTGGGGTAATGGTAGCGGAGGAGGCCAGTTTCAGGTCGCTCGGCCGCGCAATGTCGAGCGTAAAGGCCTTGCCAGGGTTCACTTGCGCTGTTGGACCCGTTTGGCGCACATAGGTGTAGCCCGATAGTGCCGCAGCCTTCATATAGCCAAAGCCCGTGTAGGCGTTCAAAAGTGAGTTGTTGCTTTTGTTAACCACCACTATCAAGTCGAGTTCTTCGTTGAATGTACCCTCGGTTTCGAAATCGAAATAGAGGTCGGTAGCGGTTGCCAAATAGGGCAGTGCAATCACCTTTTGTTCGCCAACTTTGCCCTCGTAGTGATAGGGCAGGTCAGCCTCTTCGAGCGTCAGTGTGTCGCCAGCGGCGTTCCACTGCGCTGCAAATGCCGCCGCACTCGCAAGTGCCGCCGCAAACAGTAGAGTCAGTCTTTTTCTCATAGTTTTTTGTTTTTGTGGTTAGTATTTTTCGTTGGTTGATTAGTTGATTGGTTGATCGGTTGATCGGTCGTTGAAAAGTTGAAAAGTTTAACGCATTGAGGAAAGTTTCAGAGTTTCAAGTTTCAGGTTGTAGGGACGCGGCATGCCACGTCCGTTTTTGTTGATTTGGTTATTTGTTGAACTGTTGAACTGTTGAAACATTCGGACGCACTCGGTGCGTCCCTACTTTCACACTAAAAAAACTTTTCACTTCTCACTTCTCACTTCTCACTCCTAATTTTTCACTTTTCACTTTTCACTTTTCACTTCTCACTACTCACCTTTCTTCTTTGCGACAAAGGTAAAGATATTTTTGCACTTGCACAAACAATTTTTGTTAAAAAAAATCAACAAAGTTGTAGGAACTCTGTTGAAAAGTTGAAAAGTTGATGAGTTGAAAAGTTTATTTGTTTCGATGTCTCTATGTTTCTCGCGCTTTGCGCTGTTTCTATGTTTCAGGTTTCAAAGTTTCAGAATTTCAAGTTTTCGGTAGCCGAAAATCCTATAACCTATAACCTATAACCTATAACCTATAACCGCTAACCTTTCATTGTCAATTATCAATTATCAATTTTCTTGCTACTTGCTACTTGCTACTACGCTGCCAATGTCGCACCGTTTTTCGCATTGGGTGGGTTGGGTTTTGTAGCGAATGGTGCTGGCTTCGGACGCGGAGAGTATGGCTTCGTTGGCGGTGTCGAAGGTGATGGTGCTGGCTTCGGAGGCGACCAAAACCATGCGCCGAGCAGTGCCAAGGCGCACGGTCGAGGCTTCGCTGGCTTCGGCGTTTATCGCACTGGCGTCGAGTTGCGTCAGGTCGATGGTGCTGGCCTCGTCGGCTTCGAGTTTGACGCGCTGTGCCGAGCCGCGCAGCGTGATTTTGCTCGCCCCGCTGGCTTCGACGACAATATGACCAAGCGTGAGCGCACCGTCGCATTCGATGCGTGCAGCATCGCCCGCCTCGAGGTGTTGATAACTTGGCGCACACACATGCGCTATCACACGGTGTTGATGGCCGCTACTTTCGATGTGCAGCACGCCGTTTTCGACTCTGGTTTCAATGTTGCGCAACTCGTGTGGACGGGCTTCTATCGCCACCGAGCAGGCATCGCCCTGCGTGAGTTGCACATCAATGGCATCGCTCACCTCGATGCTTGCGAATGGGGTGCATTTTCTTTGTTCAATCATATCTTCGCTGTCAAAGTTTTGACTATCGTCGAGCATCATGCCGATGCGTGCAAGGCTATTGGCATCGAATGTGTGGTGGCGTGCCGTGTAGATGGCTGTGCCGATGAGCGTGAAGAGGCTTACCAGCCACACAATCAGCAGCGTCCAGCCCACCCAGCGGCGGCGTGGCGGTTGTTTGTCGCGGCTCACAAGGCGCACGCAGGCCGCCGTCAAACCGATGGCAGGGCAGAGCAGTAGCAGTGTTGCGCTTACCAGTATGGCGATGCCGTAACCTATCGAGGTGTGAAACAGGTCGGCATACATACTGCTGCCGCCCACAATCACCGCAAAAATGGCAATCAGCGCGCAGATGGCGGCGGCAAACAGCACCAGTCCAACCAGTCCGCAGACAGCGATGAGCAGGATTTTTATCAGCCACAAAATCACCTCGCCCAAGCGTGAACCCACATGTTGCGCCGTCTCTTTGAAACGGTCGGAAACGATGTATTTTCTGATGTTTTCCAAGTTGGGTTCGATGCCGCGCATCTCTAGTTTTTGTGCGGCGGTTTTGGCTTCGGGCAGCAGCAGCCAAAGCACAAGGTAGATGGGAATTATCCAGCCAAAACCGAGTAGCAGCACCATCACAAACAGCAGCCGCACGGCGGTAACATCCCAGCCTAAGTAGGCCGCCAAACCCGCTGCCACGCCGCCCAACATTTGGTCGTCGGTGTTGCGGTAGAATTTGCGAAATTTGCGTTTCTGTTTTTTGTCGGAGGGCTCTTGTGGCGGCGTGGTGTCGCTTTCGTCGCTGTCGAACTGTTCGGGTTGCCCCAGCGTTTCGACAATGGCTGCCACATCGGCCTCATCGACCACATTGCGATTTTGCAGTCGCTCGGCAAACAGGTCGGCAATGCGTGCTTCGATGTCGCGCATAATCTCGTCGCGCTCGTCGTCGGCAAAGCGCATCGACACCCGCTCCAAATAGGCGTGGAGCGTCTCGTAAGCATCGTTATCGATGTTGAAAACATAACCATTCAGGTTGATTGTCAAGGTCTTTTTCATAATATGAAAATTTCAGATTTTTTAGTTGATAAGTTGATAAGTTGATTGGTTGATGAGTTTAACG
Source organism: Segatella copri (assembly GCA_963593685.1). Classification (GTDB taxonomy): domain Bacteria; phylum Bacteroidota; class Bacteroidia; order Bacteroidales; family Paludibacteraceae; genus W0P28-013. The sequence continues at coordinate 22,978 of CAVBBP010000018.1, read as the reverse complement.
CATTGATAAGGGTCTGTGCGGTCTATTTCTAATTTCTAATTTCTAATTTCTGGTTTCTAGTTTCTAGTTTCTCAAAATTGCTGACGCAATTTTTGTTTCTAAGTTTCTAAATCTCTAATTATTGAAATTTGAAATTTGAAATTTGAAATCTGAAATTTTGTCATTGCGGCTTGCCGCATCACTCCTCACTACTCACTACTAACTACTCACTTTTTTGATTATCGTTCCGATGTTTTTCCATTCGCGTTGTAGCGCGGTCAGATAGTCGGTGCCGCGCGGTGTGAGCGAGTAGTATTTGCGGGGCGGCCCTTGTGGCGACTCCTCCCATTCGTAACTCAAAATGCCGTTGTTTTTCAAGCGCGTGAGCATGGGGTAGAGCGTGCCTTCGACCACAATCAGATTTGCTTTGCGCAGTTCGGCGATGATGTCGGGCGCGTAACGCCGCTTCTGTTTGATGGTCTGCAACACAATAAATTCCATGCAGGTTTTGCGCAGTTGCTGTCTAAAATTTTCCGCTTCCATGGTATATTTTAAGGGAATTTCTATAATTTTATAGTTTCGCAAGCAAGTTTGTTTCGTCGTGCGATGAAAATAATTTCAAATTAGGTTGATTAGTTGATCAGTTGATTGGTTGATTAGTTGATAAGTTTAACGCATTAGTGTTGGTCTGCGAGGTTTCAAGTTTCAAGTTGTGCTTCGCGCGGTTTCAAAGTTTCAGAGTTGCGGTAGCCGAAACGCCACAATCTTCAAATTTTCAAATATTCAAATTTTCAAACTCTTTTCGTTGGCAAAGTTACAGCAAAAAACAATACCTTGTTTGCACAAAGTACATTTTTTCGACAAAAAATTATTATTTCGTTGATAATCAGCGCGCTAGAAGTTGTTTGAATACAACTTCTAGATGTCAAATTTCAAATTGTAGGGACGCACCGAGTGCGTCCGAAAAGTTTAGAGTTTAGAAGTTATCGTTTATAGACTAAGACGATGACCAAGACCAAGACGAAGCCCAAAGGCTTTCCCTCTATCGGGGGAAATGGGAAAAGGGGGCGATGGCCACGACAATTTACAAATTGTCTGTTAGCGTACCATAGAAACTTACGGCACAAGCATCTGCACGGCGTTTGGCACGACCTCGACGGTGAAGGGGGCGCGCCCGACAAGATCGACGCCATCGGTTTCGACATCGAGGTGTCCGTCGTAGTCGAGCGTGATTTTTTCGGTAACGAACGGGTGCGCGGCTTCGTGTTCGGGCAGGCGACCCGCAAAGAGCATTTTCAGTGCCGATGGAATCTGCTTCAGCCTCAATTTGCCGACAGCGGTGATGTGAAACAGACCGTCGGTGGGCGTGGCATCGGGCACCTGTTTGAGGCCGCCGCCTGAGTAGCAACTGTTGCCGATGGCTACGGTGAGAATGGGGCGGTTCACCTCTTTGTCGCTGCTGGTCAGGCGCATGTGGTGCGTTTTCAGTTTGAAGAGTGCGACGAACACCGCCAGCGAATAGACCCAGCCGCTGCCGCCGAAAATCTTTTTTATTTTGTTGGTAATGCGCACCACCATGCCATCGAAGCCCCAGCCCGCGCCGTTGATGAAGTAGCGTGTATCTTTTTGCCCGCGCGAGTTGGTGTAGGTTATTTTGCCAATGTCGATAGGCGTGCAGTTGCGGTGAAAAAGTTGGCGTGCCAGTTGGCGGTAGTTGCGTGTGATGCCCCAGTAGCGCGCCCAGTCGTTGCCTGTGCCGTAGGGAACGAGCGCAAGTATAACAGCCTGTTTATCAGTGATATGCGAAGTGTAAATGCCGTTCACTACCTCGTTGAGTGTGCCGTCGCCGCCCACCACGAGCAGGTGGCGAAAACCCGCTTCGACCATGTTGCGCGCTATCTCGATGGCGTGTCCCGGAAAGGCGGTCAGTTGCTCCGAAAAGTTGATTTCGGCCCGTTTCAGCAGGTAGTAGATGCCCTGCCAATCCTTTTCTAATTGGCGTTTGCCAGAATAGGGGTTCACTATCACACCCCAGCGTTCGTCGCGTAAACTCATGACCGAAGGTTCAAATTTCAAATTGGGTTGATCAGTTGATTGGTTGATTAGTTTAACGCATTGGTTGAAACCAGTGAGGTTTATTTCTAGTTTCTCAAAATTGCGATAGCAATTTTGTTTCTAAGTTTCTATGTTCCTAATTGTTGAATTTGAAATTTGAAATCTGAAATTTGAAATCTGTCATTGCGGCTTGCCGCATCACTCCTCACTCCTAACTCCTAACCTCTCACTTCTAACTTCTAACTAACTCAGAGTCCCCAGTCCGAAGGGTTGCAGGCGGTTTTATCGACATCGACATCGGGGAAGAAGGTGTGCCCTGTGAGGCGTTCGATTTCGGCCACCGATTTGCAGTACGATTTGTTGATACTGCCTGTGGACGAATCGTGTTCGAGCCAAAAACCGATGCATTTCAGGTCGCTGCGTTGCGCGTCGGTAACGGCCTTGCCTGTGTTGCCTTTGACGGTGCGCAAAAGCACTTTATAATAGTGTGTCGGAACAGGATATCTGTTCACATAGTCGTAGCCGCTGCCCCAATGTGCACCAGTTACTACATATAGTGTGTCGGAGCAGACATATTTGCGCACGCGGCTCTCTAGATTGACCCAAATACCCGTATTGAAATCATAACCTTGTGGCGTCATGTTCGACATATAAAAAGTCTGCGTATTTAATTCCTCTGTCGCGGTGCGGTCGGCCGACGGAATTTGATGTCCACGCGTGTAGTTCCAAGTGTGATAGCCGTCAACATCGACTTGCAGCGATTGGTTGATATCTGGGTCGAACCCCCACGCATTGGAACGACTGCTGGAACCCATGTAGCACGCGTGCAGCGGATAGGCCACCCAGAGCGCAGCATATTTCGTTTTGTCGAAACACATGCTGTAGTTGCGCATGTTGGCGTTGCCGATTTTTGCCGTGTGAGTGATGTAGATGTAGTTGCTGTTGCTCACCTGTTTGGGGCATTCGGGGCGGTAACCGACATGATCTACCGTGTTGCCTCGGTTGTAACTGTAATTTCCAAAATCATCATCGTCTTTGTTGCAGCCTACAAACAGAACGACACACAGCACGAGTGGCAGGAGATGTTTTTTCATGGTGATAGTTTTTTTTTCGGGCGCAAATGTAACTATTTTTGGGCAGTGCGCCAAGCGTTTTATCGACAAACGGCATTTGTTATCGACAAAAAAAGTGCAAACGCGCATATTGTTTGGTAGATAACAACATTTTTTGTATATTTGCAGGTTGTAGTCGTGTGTCGCTTTTGTGGCGATTGGCAGTAGAAATTTATGGAAGAATTTACAACAGTTATAAAGCCCAAAGACAGGCTGCTCTCGGTCGATTTGGGCGAATTGTGGCGTTATCGCGATTTGCTGACGCTCTTTGTGAAGCGCAATATCATCACGCAGTACAAACAGACGGTGTTGGGACCGCTTTGGTTTTTGATTCAGCCCGCCTTGACCACGCTGATGTATATGGTGGTGTTTGGCGGCATAGCCAACATTCCCACCGACGGCGTGCCGCAGCCGTTGTTTTATTTGGCTGGCATCTGCTGTTGGCAGTATTTTGCCGACTGTTTGAGCAAGACCTCGAACACATTTGTCGATAATCAGAGTATGTTTGGCAAGGTCTATTTTCCGCGTTTGGTGGTGCCGCTGGCCAATGTGGTGTCGAATTTGGTGAAATTTGGCATACAATTTCTGCTCTATGTGCTGGTTTATGCCTATTTTCTGATTTTTTCCGATGTGCATATCACGCCCACTTGGTACCTGCTGTTGCTGCCTGTGCTGGTGGCGTTGTTGGCGGGTTTGGCGTTGGGTTTTGGCATCATCATCTCGTCGATGACCACCAAATATCGCGATTTGCAGATACTTTTTTCGTTTGTTGTGCAGTTGTGGATGTACGCCACGCCGATAGTCTATCCGTTGAGCATGATTACGAACGAAAAGTTGCTTTTCGTGATGAAACTCAATCCTGTAACAGGCATCATCGAAGCATTCAAATACGCCACCTTGGGCGCTGGCGAGTTCAGTTGGACGTTGCTCGGCTACAGTTTTGGCTTCATGGTGGTGCTGCTTGTCGTGGGCGTTGTGGTGTTCAACAAAGTGCAGCGCTCGTTTATGGATACGGTATAATTTTAGTAGCAAGTAGCAAGATGAGTTAGGAATGAGGAATGAGGAGTGGTGCGGCAGAGCCGCAATTTCAGAATTTCAAATTTCAGATTTCAGATTCAACAATTAGGAACATAGAAACTTAGAAACAAAAATTGCGATAGCAATTTTGAGAAACCAGAAATTAGAAACCAGAAATTCTTTTGCACCACAGACCAACACCAACGCGTTAAACTTATCAACTAATCAACCAATCAACCTAATCCGAAAAAACATACTATGAAAATAGCATTAATCACTGGCATTACGGGGCAGGACGGCTCTTATTTGGCTGAATTTCTGCTCGAAAAGGGCTATGAGGTGCATGGGCTGTTGCGCCGCTCATCGACCTTCAACACAGGGCGCATCGAGCATTTGTACCTGAACGAATGGGTGCGTGATATGAAGCGCGAACGCGCTGTGAATCTGCACTATGGCGACATGACCGACTCGAGTTCGCTGGTGCGCATCATTCAAGAGGTGCAGCCCGACGAAATCTACAATTTGGCCGCTCAAAGCCATGTGAAAGTCAGTTTCGATGTGCCGGAATACACCGCCGAAGCTGATGCTATCGGCACTTTGCGGCTGTTGGAGGCGGTGCGCATTCTCGGCTTCGAGAAAAAATGCCGCATCTATCAGGCCTCGACATCGGAACTGTTTGGCAAGGTGCAAGAGGTGCCGCAGAGCGAAACTACGCCATTTTATCCGCGTTCGCCATACGGCGTGGCCAAACAGTACGGCTTTTGGATTACAAAAAATTACCGCGAATCGTACGGCATGTTTGCTGTGAATGGCATTCTGTTCAACCACGAGAGCGAACGCCGCGGCGAAACTTTTGTAACGCGCAAAATCACGCTGGCGGCGGCACGCATTGCGCACGGCAAGCAGGACAAACTTTATCTTGGCAACTTGGACGCGCGGCGAGACTGGGGCTACGCCAAAGACTATGTGGAGTGTATGTGGCTGATTTTGCAGCACCCAACGCCCGAAGATTTTGTGATTGCCACAGGCGAGATGCACACCGTGCGCGAATTTTGCACGCTGGCGTTTGGTTATGCTGGCATAGAACTGCGCTGGGAAGGCACTGGTGTAGACGAGCGCGGCATTGATGCGAAGACAGGGCGCGTGCTGGTCGAAGTCGATCCGAAGTATTTCCGCCCCGCCGAAGTGGAGCAACTGCTCGGCAATCCCACCAAAGCCAAAACGCTGCTCGGCTGGAATCCCCGCAAAACCTCGTTCGACGAACTCGTGCGACTGATGGTAATGCACGATTTGGAAGCGGTAGTTGATTGAGAGTGTGAAAGTGAGAAAGTATAAAAGTGAGAAAGTATAAAAGTGTGAAAGTAGGGACGCACCGAGTGCGTCCGAAAAAATAAACAATGAACAATGAATAATGAATAATGAATAATAATTTCGGCTACCGACAACTAGAAATTAGAAACCAGAAATTAGAAATCTGCTGACTTTCACCAGTGCGTTAAACTTATCAACTAATCAACCAATCAACTCATCAACCCAAAAATTTGAAATCATGGAAAAATCCTCCAAAATATATGTGGCAGGCCACCGCGGTATGGTGGGCAGTGCTATTGTGCGCGAATTGCAGCGGCAGGGCTATACCAATATCATTACCCGCACGCACAAGGAACTCGACCTCTGCCGACAGGCCGATGTGGAGCGTTTTTTCGAGGCAGAAAAGCCCGAATATGTCTTTCTTGCCGCAGCAAAAGTGGGCGGAATCGTGGCAAACCAGAGTGCTTTGGCCGATTTCATGTACGACAATATGATTCTCGAGATGAATGTGATTCACGCTGCGTGGCAGAATGGCTGCAAAAAGTTGGAGTTCCTCGGTTCGAGTTGCATCTATCCGCGCTTGGCACCGCAGCCGATGAAAGAGTCGTGTTTGCTCACATCGGAACTCGAAAAGACCAACGAAGCCTACGCTTTGGCCAAAATTTCGGGCTTGAAATACTGCGAATTTCTCAATCGGCAGTACGGCACGGACTACATCAGTGTGATGCCGACCAATCTCTACGGCCCGAACGACAACTATCACCCGACCCACAGCCACGTGTTGCCTGCGCTGATACGCCGTTTTCACGAGGCGAAAGAGAGTGGAGCAGCGTTTGTAACTTGCTGGGGCGATGGCTCGCCGCTGCGCGAATTTCTCTATGTCGATGATTTGGCGAACCTTTGCGTCTTTTTGATGAACAACTATTCGGGCAACGAAACTGTCAATGCAGGCACTGGCAAAGAACTGACTATCAAAGATTTGACCGAGTTGGTGGCGAAAGTTGTCGGTTACGGCGGCGAAATTCGTTGGGACACCACCAAACCTAACGGCACGCCGCGCAAACTGCTCGATGTGTCGAAAGCGACAACGCTCGGCTGGACCTACAAAACCGAACTCGAAGAGGGCATACGGCTCGCTTACGAGGATTTTTTGAACAACCCCATGCGAGCAGAACGATGAGAACATTTTGGCTAATAGTCTATTACGCTTTTGCGCAGCACCTTCCCAAATCGACAATGCCCCTGTTGGGACGCACGGCCTATCGTCTGCGCTATCGTTGCGCCAAACATCTCTTTGCAGAGTGCGGTCGTGAGGTGAATGTGGAGCAGGGAGCCTACTTTGGCAATGGCAAAAATATTCGTGTGGGTAACAATGTTGGAATCGGCAAGAATTTTCGCACTCACAATCGTTTGCTTGTGATACACGACAGATTGTTAATGGGCGAAGAGGTCTTGTTTCTGGGGGGGGCGCATTCCTTCGCAGACCCTGATGTACCGATTGGTTCAGTACTAGAAACAGATGCAGAGCGGCAAACACCCTTGGAAATTTGTGGCGATGTGTGGATAGGCGCGCGTGCCATTGTGTTGCCGGGGTGCAAGCGCATCGGGGCGCACAGCATAATTGGTGCTGGCGCAGTGGTTACACATGATGTACCAGACTATGCCATAGTTGCCGGCAATCCAGCAAGAGTGATACGCATGCGCAAGTAGAAACGCAAAGAATATGTATAGGGCTGTTCTAAAAATTAATATATTGATAATCATTGGTCTCGCTGCAATTATTGAAAAAATCTCGGGTCGGACGCGAAAATTATTATATCAATACACGCTTATACAACTTGTTTGTCAATTATGGAAATCAATAGAAATATGTAAAGAAATTGGCGTTTTCTTTATATGTTCGCCACAATATGTAAAAGAATTAGGATTTTCTTTACAAATAACAAAACCACTAACATAAACGCACCGCGAGCCACAAACAAATAGAAAGATGTCCACAGCCATAGAATTCAATCATATCAGTAAACAATACCGCTTGGGATTGGTATCCACACGCACACTGAGCCACGACCTCGACCGCTGGTTCCAGACCACAATTTTGCGCCACGAAGACCCCTACTTGAAAATTGGCGACACCAACGACCGCGCCTCGAAAGGCAATTCGGAGTATGTGTGGGCGTTGCGCGACATCGATTTCAAGGTGGAGCAGGGCGATGTGGTCGGCATTATCGGCAAGAATGGTGCAGGCAAAAGCACGCTGCTCAAACTGCTCAGCAAGGTTACCGCACCAACCACAGGAACTATCCGCGCAAAGGGGCGTATTGCATCGCTCTTGGAGGTAGGTACGGGATTCCATAGTGAAATGACTGGCCGCGAAAACATCTACTTGAACGGTGCGATTCTTGGCATGACCAAGCAGGAAATCAAGCGTAAATTGGACGAAATAGTCGATTTTTCGGGCTGCGAGCGCTACATCGACACGCCAGTAAAACGCTATTCGAGCGGTATGACAGTGCGGCTCGGGTTTGCCGTCGCCGCCCATCTTGACCCAGAGATATTGGTAGTGGACGAAGTATTGGCCGTAGGCGATGCCGAATTCCAAAAGAAAGCCATCGGCAAGATGAACGATATCTCCCGCGGCGAAGGAAGAACGGTGCTGTTCGTGAGCCATAATATGGGGAGTATCAAATCTCTATGCTCTAGTGGAGTATTATTGGATAAAGGTAATGTGGTATTTCGCGGTAGGATTGAAGATGTGGTAGAAGAGTATGTTAGTGGGAATCTAAAAGAAATTGGAGATGTGGCTAGTGTAGGATTTAGTTCACTTCACAGAATTGGAACTCAAACTAGAGATATAGAAATATTGAAAATAGTGCGTAATACGCCTTACCGAATTGATAATTCAGATGATGTGGTTATGACGGTGTGTGTAAAACGGAATAATTCGACCATCAAAAAGTTTCAATTCACATCTCTAGTAGATAGTGTTGCCTCGGGGGGCGAGCGTGTAGGAATGGCATTTTCTGATGAAATTGAATGGCCAAATAATAATGATACGATGGAGTGCGAGATATGCATTCCTAACTCTCATTTGGCTCCAGGAAAGTATATTATTGATCTTTGGACATGCACGGGTGATATCTTATCTAGTTATAAATACTACGATTGTGTTTATGATACGATTACTTTTTGTGTAGAGACATTTGACCATTCTGATGTTGCCGAGTGGAACGATTATTGGGGAAACACAATATGGAAACTCAAAGTTGTGATATGATACTCCACATTCTCAACGATGATAAATTTACGGACTATGTGGTCAATCAGTTTGGGGAGGTAGACGCATTCTCGGATTTTGTCGTATTGTCTTTTTCGGAACAGTTGAAACATGTGAAAGAGGTGGCGAGATGTGATATTGTTTGTTATAACTCGGAAACTTATGAGATACTAAAACAAAAAATTGGTACTTATAAGGCGGTTGTTTTCCATGGCTTATTTGAAACATGGTGTGCAGAACTTATTCATTGTATTCCAGATTCTGTCAAAATCGCATGGGTCTTCTGGGGCGGTGAAATATATGGGCGTGGTGATATTCAGGGTGCGTTTTTGTCATTTCGCTCAAAATTATTATTGGGGTCGCAGCGATGTAAGTGGATTATAGAGGGACATCAGGATAAACATAGACCATACCAAATCCCAATAGAATATTTTCATCGTATTGATTACTGTTTGACGGATATGTGTCAAGAGTACGATTTTGCAGTTAAGTATCTTCATCATGATATGCAAATGCTGTGGTATAATTACTACTCCATAGAGGAAACTATAGGAGATACGCTTTTGCACAGCAAGTGTCGTGGCTCAAGAATTTTTGTCGGGAATTCGGCAACAATAGAGAATAACCATTTAGATATATTTGCCAAATTACGCTGTTTGCCTCTCAATGGGCGTGAGTTGGTTGTTCCTTTGAGTTATGGTGTCTTATGGTATGCATCAGTTGTTTGTCGCATAGGTCATTTTATATTTGGGAAACAATTTCATCCTTTGATGGAGTTTATGTCGCGTACAGAGTATAATCGTCATATGCTTTTGTGTAGTACAATGATTATGCCTCACTATCGAGCGCAGGCTCAAGGAAATTTAATAACGGGTCTATGGCTTGGTATGCGAGTTTATTTGTATGAACGGAATTTTGCATACCAATACTTTAAAAAAATGGGAATAAAGATTTATTCTATTGAACATGACCTGAATGAGCAAAATCCCAATGTTTTTGCCCCGTTGGGCGAGGTTGATATAGAGCATAATCGTTCCATTTTACAGCAAATTTATGGTCGAGATGCAATGAAAAAAGCCATAAAAAATATCGTTACAGAGTTGAATAAATAAGTTATGCCAGGTTTTATAGCACACATAGGCAAGGGTAAATATATATTGCCCAAAGAGAATCGCACAAATTTAGTTACTGATGTATTGCACGGCGATAATTTTCAATTGGAGCGTCGTGTAGTAAATAAGTTTATGAACGATAGACTATTCGTTGATGCAGGGCGTTATGTCGTTGTCGTAGAGGGAGTTGTTTTGAATAATCATGAATTGATGGCGCAATACCAGTCCTCCACTTGGCTTGATTGTGTGATTAAGATGTATGAAACCGAAGGTGATACATTTTTCGATACTTTTCGTGGCTCTTTTTCAGGTGCATTGTATGATAAAAAACAAGATAAGTGGCTAATCTATACAGATCATATTGGAGAAAAACAGATTTTTGTTTCGCAGGTGTCCGATGGTTACTTATTTGGATCAGAAATGCGTTTTATGGTTGATGCCCGAAAGGCTAACAACTTACCATGTAGATTAGATGAAGCAGGTATCTATTTTGCTATAACACATGGATTTTGTATAGAAGATCTAACTCTTGTGCAAGAAATCCGTAAATTGACGGCAGGACAGTATTTCAAATTGCAAAATGGTAAGTTAGAACAATTGACCTATTGCCGCTTTTCAAATAAGCCAGATGGAAAAATGACCCAAGAAGAGGCTGTTGAGGGCATTGACAGGCTATTTCGTCAAGCGATATCTCGTGCTTTCGAGAAAGATAAGGAATATGGTTACAAGCATATTGTATGTTTGAGCGGAGGATTAGATAGTAGAATGACAACATGGGTAGCACACCAAATGGGCTATACTCGCCAACTTAACATTACATTTTCTCAATCTAATTATCTCGATTTTTCTATTGCTCAACAAATTGCAACAGATTTGGGGCATGATTTTTTGTTTAAGGCATTGGATGGTGGTAATTGCGTAGACTTGATAGATGAAGTAACTTCTATTACATATGGTGCAGCCAATTTCTTTGGTCTTTGTCATGGCAAAAGTATGGAAGATTTGATTAACTATGAACCATTTGGACTTATCCATACTGGTCAAATTGGTGATTCTATTATCGGTACATTTTTTAAGACGATGTCGTATAACAAAAATGTAAAAGTTGGTCAATCTGCCTATTCTGTGGAGGTAATAGACAGATTAGCAGATTATGACTTTCAACAACAATATGAAAATGAAGAGATATTTTGTCTCTATACGCGTGCCTTTACTGGAGCAAATCAGGGGTTATTAACTTTCCAGGAAAATAGTGAAAGTTATTCTCCTTTTACAGATGTTGACTTCCTCCGCTTTTGTTATAGTATTCCTTTGGAACTGCGTTTTAATCATAAAATTTATTTTGATTGGATACTAGACAAATACCCTGCGGCTGCAGAATATATATGGGAAGGCTCTCATGCCAAGATACATCGTATTAAAAACAAAATTCCGCGTACAATGCGCATTCTTGGCTATGAGGTTCCTCATTTTACTGATCCATCGTTTAGAAAATATTTAAGAGGGTTTATTCTCCGACGATTGGGGTTGCAAAAAAAAGGAGAACGACCGCAAACAATAAAATTGGCTACAAAATACCATATGAACCCTGTAGATTATTGGTGTCAAACCAATCCGATTATGCGCCAGTTTATAGATGAGTATTGGAATACATATGTACACTTATTGCCTAATAATCAATTGGGCAAAGACATGGAACATTTGTACAAAGATTGTGTTTTGTATGATAAATTGCAAGCATTATCTGTACTTGCGGCTATCAAATTGATTAAGAAATGATGACATTAGCAATTGTAGGTGCTAGTTATTTACAGCGCCCATTGGTAGAAAAAGCAAGAGAGATGGGTATACGCACTATTTGTTTTGCATGGGAAAAAGGTGCTGTATGCAAAGATATCTGTGATGTTTTCTATCCAATTTCTATTGTAGAGAAGGAGCAAATTCTATTTGCTTGCCGAGCAGAGAATATAGATGGAATATGTACTATTGCAAGTGATATTGCTGCGCCAACTGTCGCGTATGTCGCCGAAAAAATGGGTTTGATAGGAAATACTTATAGGGTCGCAATTATGGCAAATAATAAGTATTTGATGCGTCAAGCATTTGTGGCTGCAGGTGTTTTATGCCCTCTATTTGCATGTGTTAAGTCGGCTGAGGAGTGTTTGTCTTTTTCTTGGATTAAGGATTCTGTTATTTCTCAAAATGGAAGGGCGGGTGTAATTGTTAAACCATTAGATCGATCGGGTAGCTTGGCGGTTACAAAAGTGGTCTGCGAAGAAGACCTTTCATCGGCGGTAGAGCAAGCGTTGAATGCTTCGTTCGAGCATAAAGCGATGATAGAAGAGTTTGTCGATGGTAGAGAAATCAGTGTAGAGTTTATATCTTACGAAGGGATACACTATCCATTGCAGATTACTGATAAGGTGACAACAGGAGCACCGCATTTTGTTGAATTAGAGCACCATCAACCTGCTGCTTTGTCAGCAGATATGTATAATAAAATCTATGCCGTTACAGATAAGGCATTGACGGCATTAGGCGTTACTTATGGCGCTAGTCATTCGGAATATAAAATTACTGACGATGGTAGAATCGTTGTCATAGAGGTTGGAGCTCGTATGGGAGGCGATTTTATAGGCTCTGATCTTGTGCGTTTAAGTACAGGTTATGATTTCGTGCGGGGCGTGATAGAGGTTGCTTTAGGTATATTCGATGTGGGACGAATGAAGACTCAATATTTTGAGGGCAATCGCAAGTATAGTGAGGTCTATTTTTTAAGTAAAGAAACGGAGAATTTGTTACCTATATTTGAACATTGGAAAGACTACCCAGAAATTATTATTTGCGAACGGACAGATTCTTTACTGCGAAATGTTACTTGTAGTGCCGATCGTAGCGGATATTTCATCTATCAGGGGAAATCAAAGTTTAGGGAACTTCTATAAATTCCCCATTTTGTAAAAATTTTAATAACTGTTGGATCTCTGAATACTTTTGTGCGCTTTTTGTTTTTGAACTGCATCTGTCTGACTTTCACTTAATTACAATGCCACCGCATTGTGCTTTCGTTCAAGCCAAACATCTGCTAACCCAAAATCCAAAAATCGCTACAAGGCAATTTATAGAAATCCCCTTTAATGTGAATAGAGTCAAAAAGGAGTGCGACAAGTAACTGCATATAGAGCGAATAAAATATTGTTCAATTTTTTGAGGTCTAATAACCTTAATGGAATGATTATTTTGCCTGCCAACATCTGTCAAGATGTGGTGGATACTTTGTATTACGCAGGGAATCATGTTGCATTTGTGGATATAGATCCAATCACACTGTGTATCGATTGGAAAGGAGTGTATGCCAATATATCTACAGCGGTGGCTATAATAGCAGTTCATACATATGGTATTGATGCGGATTTTGATAAGGAATTTGCAATCGTACGCAATATAAATCCAAAGATTGCTCTAATTGACGATCGGTGTCTTTGTCTTCCTAAAATAGGGATTCAAAATAGTACTGCCGACCTAATTCTTTATAGTACTGGCGAAAAGAAACAAGTAGATTTGGGTAAAGGAGGAATAGGCTATGTAGCCGATGGTTGGAGATATGAAGATGTGTCAGTTCTCCCTAATGATGTATTGACAAATGAATATTGGAATTTGGACCTTGATGTCCTAAACTATCAATGCGAACGCGTCTTATTACACAAGCAGCGTTTGAATGCCATTTATTTTAACGCATTCTCTTCCCCCCCCCCCTCTCACACATACAATATATTATCCTGCTCATCGTGGCGTTTCAATATCCTTGTCCCAAACAAACAAGAAATTTTACAAGCAATTTTTGAGGCAGGTTTATTCGCAAGTGGGCATTATGCTCCTCAACAGGGTAATTATCCCAATGCCAGATGGCTATATGAACATATCATAAATCTTTTCAACGATTTCTATTTTACAGAAAAACAAGCGATTTCGATTTGTGCGATAATACAGCAAAAAATAAGAATAGTCCAAACAAAATGATTGATTTTAATCGTCCGCACCTTACGGGTAAGGAGGTGCATTATATGTATCAAGCCGTGTATAATGGCAAATTGTCGGGTAACGGTGATTTCACAAAATGTTGTCAACAATTTTTCCAAAGTCGCTATGGCTTTAAGAAGTGTCTATTGACAACATCTGGTACAGACGCATTAGAAATGTGTGCAATGTTATGTGATTTGCAACCTGGTGATGAAGTTATCGTTCCAAGTTATACATTTGTGTCTACAGCATTGGCATTCTTGCGTGAAGGAGCAAAGGTGGTTTTTGCCGACTCTATGGATTGCAATCCAAATATAGACGCAGAGAAATTAGAAGCACTTATCACACCACGCACTCGCGTTATTGTTCCTGTTCATTATGCGGGTGTTGCGTGCGACATGGATGCCATTATGGCAATAGCAGCAAAGCATAATCTCATTATTGTAGAAGATGCGGCTCAAGCGATAGATAGTTTCTACACTTCTTCGCAAACACACACAAAGAAAGCGTTAGGAGGCATTGGGCATTTAGCGGCATTTTCTTTTCATGAGACAAAAAATATAACTGCTGGGGGAGAAGGTGGACTGCTTGTGGTGAATGATGAGCGTTTTGCCCATCGTGCTGAGATTATTTGGGAAAAAGGAACCAATCGTGCAGATTTTTTTCGTGGTTCAGTGAATAAGTATGGTTGGGTAGACAAAGGTTCTAGTTTTCTGCCTGCAGAAATTAATGCTGCTTTTCTTTGGGCGCAACTTGAAAATATAGATGAAATACAAGAAAAGCGTCTTGCTTTATGGAATAGATATGAGAATTTGTTGACGCTCTTGGCGAATAATCGGTATTTCCGCATTCCTAATATCCCACGATATGCTACAAATAATGCACACATGTTTTATCTTGTGTGCCGTAGTATAGAAGAGCGTACGGGACTTATTCAATATCTGAAAGAACACGATGTCCAAGCACCATTTCATTACTTGAGTCTTCACAAGAGTGAATATTATATGGAGCATACAGACAACATCCCTGATCTGCCGAATTGCGATATGTACACGGATTGTTTGGTGCGTATGCCAATGTTCTATGATTTGTCGATTGAACAAGTTGAATATATTTGTAATTGCGTAAAAGAATATTTTAATACACTAATTTTATGATGAATTTAGCACCAATTATACTATTCGTCTATAATCGACCAGAGCATTTGCGTAAGACACTTGGTTGGCTTGCACAAAACAAATATGCCAATCAGTCGGTGCTTTATGTTTTTTGCGATGGTCCAAAATTGAATGCTACGCCCGAACAACTCGATAAGGTTGTTGCTGTGCGTGCTGTTGTTGATGAATTGGCGGTAACTCCTGCATTCAAAGAGGTAAATGTTGTTAAATACGAGCAAAACAAGGGACTTGGTGCAAGCATAATTTCGGGAGTAACAGAAGTTATTAATAAGTATGGTCGTGCTATAGTGTTAGAAGACGATTTGCAGACCTCCCCCTATTTTCTCAGTTATATGAATCAATGTTTGGAGCATTATGAGGCAAGGAAAACCGTTTTCTCTATTAGTTCGCTGTCGCGACCACACCCTGAGCGTTTTTATCCCACCGACTATCCGTACGATGTTTATTGTTCGCTGACGCACCATCCTACGGGGTGGGCTACATGGGCGGACAGATGGGGGCAAGTTGATTGGGAATGCAAAGCCTATGATACTATGGTTGGGCAGCCAGAAATGGTGGCGGCATTTCGCCGTATTGAGTACTCAGAATGGGAAGCACTGCATAAACTTAAACAAACAAGTCAAAATCTGTGGTCGGTACGCTTTGGATTAGCGCATTTTGTGAATAATGCTGTAAGCATTTGTCCTATAGTTTCTTACATTAATCATACTGGGTGGGATTCGGAGGCCACAAATGCATGTGGTGATTCGGGGGTGTGGAGATTTGAAAGATTGGCTGATAATGATGATATTCGATTTTTAGATGTGTTGTATCTCGACAGGCGAATTATAAACGCATGGTATTCGTTTTCGATACCGCAAAGACGAAATATGTTCAGTCGTCTGAAAAATTGGTTCGGTCGTAAGTTTTTGCATAGAGATGAATATGCGCTAAAAGGTAAGGTATATGTTTAAGAAAGTTACTCGTTTATCGCGCGAGTGGGCGATTAGTTTGTTCAATGCATGCTGTAATCCTGTATGTGGCTATTTCTTGATGTTGCATCGGATAGGCAATATTGAGCCAGATAGGCTTGAGTGTATTGAAGAATTGAAGGTTTCAACAAATTTCTTGCAACATTTCGTAGATGTGAATCGCTCAAAATATGACTATATTTCGCTTGACGAAGCAGTTTTCCGTATCAAAAATCCAGATTTCCATAAGCGTCCATTTATGTGTTTTACGCTTGATGATGGTTTTCGCGATAATCTGACATTTGGACTGCCTTTCTTTGAGAAAAACAACATCCCATTTACTGTGTTCCTTACGGTAGATTTTATAAATAAGCATCCTTGTTTTAACTGGCCGTTTGCTCTAGAAAGAATAGTTGCTGCAAATGAGAACCTTGTTGTTGAAGGACAAATGTATTCTTGCGTATCGCCTGATGAGAAAAACCGTACTTTTGCCTCTCTAAAAACACTAGTTTTGTCTCTGCCGTATGTTAGTTTTGAAGATACATTTCGAACTGTTTTTGCAAATTATCTTACTGACGATTGTTTTGAAGATATTATGCTTTCGTGGAAAGATGTACACAGCCTGGCTTCCTCTTCGTTATGTACCATCGGTTCTCATTCCATGAGTCATAGCCGATTAAGTAACGTGCCTTTAGAATTCTTGACCTACGAGTTACAGACAAGCAAATCTTTGATAGAAAGAGAGATAGGTCGTGAAGTGCGTTATCTTTCTTATCCGTTTGGCTGGAAAACCGATGTGTCGGAACAAGTTTTTTCTGCCGCAAAAGAAGCGGGCTACGCGGCTGCTTTTATTTCATGGGGGGGGGGGGGAGTCGTAAATATGATAATAATCTTTTTTGTATCAAACGACAAATGCTGTTGGAAAAATGAATAATCCGCCCTTATTGTCAGTTTGTGTGCGTTCGTACTGTCAAGAACGATTTATAAAAAATGCGCTCGACAGTGTTTTGGCGCAGCAGACATCGTTTCCGCTTGAAATAATAGTGAGCGATGATTGCTCAACCGATGATACTCGTCATATTTTGCTTGAATATAAGCGACAATTTCCGCAGAAGATTCGTTTAATTCTCGGTGAAGCGAATGTGGGCGGCCCCAATAATTTGCGTCGTGTGATAGAGGCCTCTTCTGCCAAATATATTACATGCTTAGATGGCGATGATTATTATCTTTGCACAGACAAACTGCAAAAACAGGTGGATTTTTTGGAATCTCATTCCGAGTATTCTGCTTGTTTTCATAATACATTGAATGTAACGGTCGATGGCGTACCATTAGGCAATTTTAACCCAGTGGACTTTCATTCTGTGCATGATGCACGAGAGTTTATTCGCGAAAATTGGTTCGTCCCAATTCATTCGGCGGTCATTCGGCGCAAATACATAGAGTTTCCCGATTGGTACGATACAGTAATGAACGATGACTATGTGCTACACCTTATGGTAGCAAGGCATGGCGCATATTACTACATGCCCGATGTGATGGTGGCATATCGGCATCACGACAATGAAATATCGGTGGCTTATAAAGATAAAATTTTGATTGATAAACAATTAAAGACTATATTGGTTCGTACAAAACCAATGTATCCTGCTGAATATGCCGAAGATTTTGATTGGCGCATTGCGGAGTTTGAACGCGAGATTAAAGAGGAAACGCAGTTGGCGCACCCAATATGGAAATGGTTTAATCACAAAACCTATACACGCGCGCTGCGCAAATGGAATGCTTGTGTATTTCATTAATGGGACTTCTATAAATTCCCCATTTATTTAATAATGAAATTAACAACTGAAAAAGTAAATTACCTGTCTGTCGCATATATTTCTGGGAAGCAGTAATTTTGCAATATCCATGCTTACAATATACTCGCAATTTTACGATAAAACTCGATAGCGATTATGAACAACGAAGCGAAAGAAAATACCTTCGCAAACTTGCAACAAGATATTGTGCTGTTTCGCACGGAAGATGAGCAGATAGCCGTTGATGTTATTTTCTGTGACGAGACGGTTTGGCTGACACAGGACCAAATGGCGCAGTTGTTCGGCAAAGCGAAATCGACTATCTCCGAACATATTAAGCATATCTTTGAAGAGGGCGAACTGCAGCAAGATTCAGTTGTTCGGAAATTCCGAACAACTGCCACCGATGGTAAAGAGTACGATGTGGCATACTACAATTTAGATGTGATAATCTCGGTTGGGTATCGTGTGCATTCTGTGCGGGGTACGCAGTTCCGTCAATGGGCAACCAAACGGTTGAATGAGTATATTCGCAAAGGGTTTACACTGGATGATGAGCGACTGAAAAATTTAGGAGGTGGCGATTATTGGCAGGAATTACTAATCCGTATTCGCGACATTCGTGCGTCCGAAAAGGTGTTCTATCGGCAGATATTGGATATCTATGCCACGAGCAAAGACTATGACCCCAATGCCGAAGTATCGCGAGAGTTTTTCAAAAAAGTGCAGAACAAAATACATTTTGCTGTTCATGGTCAGACGGCAGCGGAGGTGATTTATACGCATGTCGATGCCGAAAAAGAGTATATGGGATTGACCTCTTTTCGTGGTATGCGTCCGCACTTGGAGGATGCACTTGTAGCCAAAAATTATCTAGATGAGAAAGAACTGAAAGCGATGGGACAAATCGTTTCTGGATATTTGGATTTTGCAGAACGCCAAGCCGAACGGCACGAGATAATGCTGATGTCTGATTGGGCAAAGCATTTGGATACTATCTTGACTGCAACGGGGGAACAACTCTTACAGGGGAATGGCAGTGTATCGCATCGCCAAGCCGTGGAAAAAGCCACTGAGGAGTACCGCAAATTTCAAGAGCGCACATTAAGCGGGGTGGAGCAGGCTTTTTTGCAGAGTGTCATGGAATTGGGAAAGAAAAAGTAAAATACCCATTGCATATATTTCCAAAAAGCAGTAATTTTGCAGCGTTTCGGAAATGAATGGACTATGACATACCAACAATTCTATCGACAATGGCATCCGTTTGCTTGCTTCTGTACACAGCAAGTACGGGCTATCTATCCCACTTTCAACCGCAGCAATTACATTCAGTGGCAGCATAATGGCTACATCGTTTCGCTGCGAAAAGGATGGTATGCCTTTGCTGATTATCTGCAGAAACCCGACTATGCTCGGTATTTCGCAGGAAAAATATATGCACCTTCGTATATCAGTCTGCATACCGCATTGTCATTCTATGGCATTATACCCGAACAGGTGGTGGAAATAACGAGCGTGACCACACTGAAGACGGCGTCGTTCGCTAACGATTTTGCGACCTATAGTTATCAGACCATGCGGGCAAACTTGTTTTGGGGCTATCAGCCTATGACTCTGACGGATGGAAAGGTGTATATGATGGCAACTCCCGAAAAAGCCCTGCTGGATTTGCTCTATCTCTATCCGCAGTATCAAACCGAAGCGGATATGATCGACCTTCGAATAGATGAGGATTGGTTAGCCACAGAGTTAGACCACAACCGTCTACAAGAATATCTGCTGCGTATGGCTCGTCCGTCGCTTTCGCAAAGAGTAGAAACACTGAAAAAAGCATATCAATTATGATTGATTTAGCATATATCCGTGGATTCTTTCCTCCTGCAATTGCCAATAATGCACTTTCCCAGAAGCATATTCTGAAAGAATATATTGAATTGATGGCATTGGAGTGGTTGTCCCGTTCTGCCTATTCCGACAAATTGACTTTCATTGGCGGAACGAATCTTCGTTTGATACAAGGTATCGACCGATTTTCCGAAGATTTGGATTTCGATTGTACGCAGTTGTGCGAAAGTGAGTTTATCATGATGACCGATGGTCTGATACAGTATCTCCAATTACAGGGTCTGCAGGCAGTGGCAAAAGATAAGGATGGGGCTGTGCTGAAAGCATACAGACGGAATGTGTATTTCCCTGAACTACTGTTCTCGCTGCAACTGACTGGGCATCGTGAGGAACGATTCCTAATGAAAATAGAGGCACAAGACCAAGGAATAGAGTATCCTCGTGAGATGGCTACGGTACAGCGAATGGGGCTATTCTATCCAGTACCCGTACCTCCTTTGTCGGTGTTGCTGTCGATGAAGTTATCGGCCTTGCTTTCGCGTCAAAAGGGTAGAGATTTTTACGATACATTGTTCCTGTGGCAGCGCACACAACCAGATTTTGATTTTCTTATGCGGCGTTGTGGAATTGGCGATATGTCTGCCTTAATGGTTGCACTGCGCAATATGGTGGAGCATACGAATCTAACACTCAAACAGCGCGATTTTGAGCATTTGCTATTTGAACCTCGCAAAAGCGAATGTATCTTGCATTTTATGGAGATAATGGCGCAGGGAGAGACGGTATAATTCTTTTAGTTGTATGAGTTATGACGAAAAAACAAGTAGTTGATACAATATGCGCTGTGTTGAGTATTCTAGCTCTGCTTGGGGTATTGGTGTATCCGAATTTGGTTTATACTGCGAGAGAAGGGGCGGGGATGTCCTATGTTCTGACCAGTGTGCTCTATGTGTTGCCGCTGGTGGCACTGTCTCTGTTTGTGCAGCGCAGATGGCTCTATTGTGTGCTGGTGGCGGTTGTTACGCTGGGTTCTATCATCGACTTGACTATGGTCGATCTTTACGGCGACTATTTGCTGCCTGGTGCTATTATTTCGACCCTCAAAACCAATCCACAAGAGGCTTCTGAATTTTTTCATACCAATCTGTTGGAGGCGTTGCATTGGATTCCGTTGATTGTGCTGTGCGTAGTGGCGTGTGTCTGCTATCGAACGCTCAAAATACGCCTCTCGCTGAAGTGTATTGTGCTTGCCGCCTCGTTGGGTGTGCCAACTGCTTTTGTGGCTTATAAACTGCTCGTGTTCTACAGCGACGCGCTTACGCTTCGTTTCTTTGTGGATACACACATTTGGAATAGAACTCCATATAATTGCACTTTTCAGTTTATAAATGCAAAAAAAACACTCAATAAGCGTCGTTTGATTGTTCAAGCGCAGTCGCTCGACATGGGCGCACAACGCACGCAGACGCCTTGCAAAAAAGAGGTCTATGTCTTTTGTATCGGCGAATCGTTGCGCTACGACAATCTGTCGCTCAACGGTCGCTATCGCCGTTCTACAACTCCGCTGCTCGAGCAAGAACAGAATCTGATACTTTTCGACGATTACTATTCGCAAGCCTGCCTGACCATGTTTTCGGTGCCGATGTTGGTTACGCGTGCCACACCACAAAATTTCGACCTAAACTATGCCGAGCGTTCGGTGATAGAGCCATTTCGTGAGTGCGGTTTCAGCACATTTACCATTGCCAACAACTCTAATTTGCTGTCGTACGAGCGGTATCTTTCGTCGGGTGTCGATTCGCTCATTGTTGTTCCCGATGTCAGAGAGGGCGAAACGGTTGCTTCGGGCGACAAAACGATGGTTCTTATACTCGATTCGCTTGTAGCACAGCACGACAAACTGTTTGTGATGATGCAATTCAAAGGCAATCACAGTTTCTTTACCAATTACGAGCCAGAGTTTGCCGTCTATTTGCCCGATGCCAATTCGTGTAATCCGCTCCACAATCGCGATAGTCTGATGCTTATCAACGCTTACGACAACACCATTCGCTATACCGACTACATTCTTTCGTCGGTCATTCGTGCTATCGATCGTCCCGATGTGGTTGCGTCGATGCTTTTTGTGTCCGATCATGGCGAGGTTATTGGTCAGGGTGGAGCGGGACACGGCGGCAACTGCTCGCCAGTGAAACAAGAGTATCATGTGCCATTCATCTTTTGGTATTCCGAAGGGTGGGGCAGTGCTTTCCCCGAAAAGGCTGAAAATGCACGACAGCAAAAAAGTGCCAAACTAAATGGCGATGTGATTTACTACTCGCTGTGCGATATGGCAGGAATAACGCTCGATTCTGCCTACGCAGAGCCTTCGTGGAGTGTCTTTTCGCCCACTTTTCAAGAACATCCGCGCTATGTGCTCGTCCCCGATGGTGTAACTGCAATTCGGGTGGAGTAGGATTTTTTGCGGAGTGTCATGGAATTGGGAAAGAAAAAGTAAAATACCTGTGATGAGGTAAGTGCGATTGCGCAGCCACACGAGAAGGATATTGAGATGTTGCCCGTTTGGCAATGGTTGCTTGTGCCGAATTCCCAAAACTTTGACGCGGTTCGATGGTAACCACCAACGGCTCGCTATAGTTTCCATTTAGAAACTCTACTGATGCGTTAACTTTGTGAAATTTGTCGGTAAATGATTGATTTATAATTTGTTATATGGGGATTTGGATAACTTCGATTTGAAATAATTTTGTAATTTCGCGGATTAAATCCACAAATTATAAATAGAGGAAAGTAGTTCAAGATAGATTTGCAAGACCTTGTAACAGAGCCGCAGCCACTACTTTCAAATCAAAACATCAACGAACTACTCTTATTCTAAGTAAAAAATTAACGCATCAGTACTAATTGATAATTGACAATGAAAGTAGCAAGTAGCAAGATACAAGACTTTTGACGAAGACGAAGACAAATTATTTGAAGATTTGAAAATTTGAAGATTTAGGCGGTTTTGAGTGCGAAAATTCATAATTCTAAATTCTTAACTCTCAATTAACGAAAGGCTTTCCCCCATTCGGGGGAAACGGGAAAGGGGGCTACAACCTGAAACCTGAAACAGCGCGAAGCGCAACCAGAAACCAGAAACCAGAAACTAGAAACTAGAAACTAGAAATCAGAAACCTAAACCTAAACCTAAACCTAAACCTAAACCCAACGCTAATGCGTTAAACTCATCAACTTTTCAACTCACCAACTCATCAACTTCCCCCATTTTATGTTTTTCAGCACCCTTTTTTCTGTTTTTTCGATTTTTATAGTATTGA
>CAVBBP010000017.1:0-44864 GCA_963593685.1 Segatella copri | reverse complement strand
TGCCGAGCGTGAGCAAAATCAAGAATTAAAGAAAAGTCGCGGCAGGGGCGCGAGCGTTGCCAAAAATTGGCGGTTTGGGTTTCGGCGTCATCAAACTCGCTTCGCTCAGACAGTGATGCCGCTTTTTCGAAACGCAAAACCTGATTTTTGACACTCGCCACCCAATGCCGAGTCGGAATCAATAATGCCGCAAAGTTTAATTAAATAATTGGTAATCAAGTTGTTAAAATATCTATTCAACAATCTGAAATTAGAAACTTAGAAACAAAAATTGCGGCAAGCAATTTTGAAAAACCAGAAACTAGAAATTAAAAAGCCTTTACCAATTCGTTAAACTCATCAACTTTTCAACGACCAATCAACCGATCAACCAATCAACTGATCAACCAAAACTTTCCACTTTACACACTTTATAGACTTTATAAACTTTACAAACTTTCACACTAATTTGCGTATGAAAAAATCTGCTCTTTTGTTGTTTGCGGCAGCCTTTGCGCTCTCTGTGGCAGCTGACAGTTACACCTCGGTCGATTTGGGGCTGAGTGTGCGGTGGGCAACCTACAATGTGGGTGCGTCTGCCCCCACTGGCGCGGGCAATCGCTATGCGTGGGGCGAAACCACCACGAAGGGTACTTACTCGTGGAGTACTTACCAGTATGGCACAGCCTACAACGCTATGACCAAATATTGCACCAACAGCGGCTATGGCACGGTGGACAATCGGGCCACGCTCGAGGCCGCCGACGATGCCGCCACAAAAAATTGGGGCAAGAAGTGGCGCA
Organism: Segatella copri; assembly: GCA_963593685.1. Taxonomy (GTDB): domain Bacteria; phylum Bacteroidota; class Bacteroidia; order Bacteroidales; family Paludibacteraceae; genus W0P28-013. Next base: position 44,082 of record CAVBBP010000017.1, on the reverse strand, counting down.
CGCCCACCTATGCCGAGTGGCAGGAACTAAAAACGAAATGCACTTGGAAGTGGACAGACAACTACAACAACACCAATGTAAAAGGCTACACCATAACCGCCACCAATGGCAACACCATTTTTCTGCCTGTAACAGGGTTTGGCTATAACAGCGAAACCCAGTGGCCAGACGATGGCTACTATTGGTCGAGTTCGCTCCACACCACGCCGAGCGATGCCTACTATGTGCAGTTTTCATCGACTGGTGTAGCCGAAAACAACAACAATTTTCGCTACTATGGGCAGGCGGTGCGTCCAGTAGAAGATATTTACACAATTACCCTCGATGCGTCTGAGAATGGGCAACTCCAATCAGACAAGACACGCGCCACAGCCGGCGAAACAGTTACGCTGACCATTATTTCCAGTCCGCACTATATGCAACGCTTCAGCGTTATGCAGGGAACGACGGAGATAACGACCACTGCCGTTGCTGGTGCGGCCGCTCAATACACATTCGTTATGCCTATGGGTGGGGTAACTGTAACTGCCGAATTTGAATGGATAGAACCCCAATATACTCCCCATCCGTTCACGGTGAATGCGGCGGGCAAGCAAGTCTATTTCTCGTCGGGCAATTTGCAGTGTGCAGGTCTGACCACCAAAGATACCGTTTGGTCGTTTGCCGAGTATCAAACTGATATAATCGGCGAAGCCAATGTAAGCGGAAGTGCGCTTGCCTACAAAATAGACCTCTTCGGCTGGAGCGCCGACAACGAAACAGCCAAGTGGGGTATCAGCACCTCAACAAGCAGTTCCGACTACTCGGGCGACTTTGTGGATTGGGGCAAAAATATCGATGACGGTAACACCTACCGCACGCTCACTTACGAAGAGTTGAATTATCTTATCTACCGCCGCCCCAATGCAAGCGACAAGATGGGCGTTGCGCGTATTAACCTTAACAGCGATGGCTCGCAATACAGCAATGGCCTTATCTTTTTGCCTGATAGTTGGACTGCTCCTGCGGGCGTAACATTTACACATGGTTTTCCAAGCACTTCTAGCATACAAGCGTATGCTGACCACCAAACTTTTACCCTCGCCGAGTGGCAGCAATTAGAGTCCGCTGGTGCGGTATTCTTACCTGCTTCTGGATTTCGCGATAGGTCTAAGATGTACCTTGTGCAGGACTACGGCAACTATTGGTCTGCTACGCCAGAAAGCGCGAACTACGCATATTACCTGAACTGCTACTCGAGTGGAGTGAGTGTGGCCCGCCTCCCTCGCTCCGAGGGCTATGCCGTCCGCCTTGTGCAGGATATTAAGTTCGGCATAACGCTCATTGCGGGGGCGAACGGCACGCTCCTGTCCGATGTTGAGCAGTGCGCTACCGGCGACAAGGTTACGCTCACCATCACGCCCACTACGGGCTACGAACTCGGCGAACTCACCGTAACCGACGCCAACAAACAAACCATCACGGTGGCAGAAGACAACTCGTTTGTTATGCCTGCCGCAGATGTTACAGTAACGGCTACTTTCGTCAAGAAACCCGACACCAAAGAGTGGGTGGACCTTGACTTGCCGAGCGGTCTGCTTTGGGCTACATGCAATGTGGGTGCCTCTGCACCTGAAATCTACGGCGACTACTACGCTTGGGGCGAAACCGAACCAAAAGAAACCTACTCGTGGGAAACCTACAAATACGGCTCAAGTGCCAATGCACTGACCAAATATTGTAACGACAGCAGTTGTGGTAAAGATGGCTTTACCGACGACCTAACCACGCTCGAAGCCGAGGACGATGCCGCAGCCGTAAACTGGGGTGGAAAATGGCGCATGCCCACCGATGCTGAATGGGAAGAACTACGCGAAAACTGCGACTGGATATGGACGGCCGACTATAATGGCACAGGCATAGCAGGTCGCATTGTTGCGAGCAAGACCAATGGCAACTCCATTTTTCTCCCTGCGGCGGGCTTTCGCAGCGACGACGGCCTGTACCTTGCAGGCAGCGACGGCGGCTACTGGTCAAGTTCGCTCGGCGCGGGCGGTCCGAACAGCGCGTGTCGTGCGTACTTCGACTCGGACGATGTGAACAGGGAAAGCGACATCCGCCGCTTTGGTCAATCCGTTCGCCCAGTGCAAGATGTTGCAAAGTATGCAGTTACGGTTACTACGCCCGAAAATGGCACAGTTACCGCCGATAAGACAGAGGCCGCCGCTGGCAAAACGGTTACGCTCACCATCACGCCCGCTATGGGTTACAGCCTCGACGAACTCACCGTAACCGACACCAACAAACAAACCATCACGGTGGCAGACGACAACTCATTCGTTATGCCTGCCGCAGATGTTACAGTAACGGCTACTTTCGTCAAGAAACCCGACACCAAAGAGTGGGTGGACCTTGACTTGCCGAGCGGTCTGCTTTGGGCTACATGCAATGTGGGTGCCTCTGCACCTGAAATCTACGGCGACTACTACGCTTGGGGCGAAACCGAACCAAAAGAAACCTACTCGTGGGAAACCTACAAATACGGCTCAAGTGCCAATGCACTGACCAAATATTGTAACGACAGCAGTTGTGGTAAAGATGGCTTTACCGACGACCTAACCACGCTCGAAGCCGAGGACGATGCCGCAGCCGTAAACTGGGGTGGAAAATGGCGCATGCCCACCGATGCTGAATGGGAAGAACTACGCGAAAACTGCAACTGGATATGGGACGACGACTACGATGGTACAGGCGTTGCAGCAGGCTACATTGTTGCGAGCAAAACCAACGGCAACTCCATTTTTCTCCCTGCGGCTGGTTTTCGCAGCGACGGTGGTCCGGTCAATGTAGGCAGCTACGGCTACTACTGGTCGAGTTCGCTCTACACAAGCCGCCCACTCTACGCATGGAGCGCGGACTTCTACTTGTACCGTGCGTACAGGAGCTACCACTACCGATGCTATGGGTGGTCCGTTCGCCCTGTGCAAGATGTTGCAAAGTATGCGGTTACGGTTACTACGCCCGAAAATGGCACAGTTACCGCCGATAAGACCACAGCCGCCGCTGGCAAAACGGTTACGCTCACCATCACGCCCGCTATGGGTTACAGCCTCGACGAACTCACCGTAACCGACACCAACAAACAAACCATCACGGTGGCAGACGACAACTCATTCGTTATGCCTGCCGCAGATGTTACGGTAACGGCGGCGTTCGAGCAGCAAACCGTTACAGCGATGCAGTTGGCCGAAGTGCTGGAACTCCACGCCGAAAACGGCCGCATTGTTTGCAATAGCGACATCCAAATCTACGACCTGCTCGGCCGCGATGTAACACGCCTCAATGGCTCTTTGAAGGGCGTTTATATTGTCCGTGTTGGCGAAAGGGTGCAGAAAATTGTTGTTAGAAGCAAGTAGCAAGAGAGTGAGGAGTGAGGAATTAGGAGTGAGGAGTGATGCGGCAGAGCCGCAATTTCAAATTTCACATTTCAAATTGAAAAATTATTTGAAAATTGCGGCGGTGTTGGGCACGCAAATTCATAATTCTAAATTCTTAACTCTTAATTGGAAGAAGGCTTTCCCCCTTCGGGGAAAATGGGAAAAGAGGCCACAACCAGAAATTAGAAACTAGAAATTAGAAATTGTTTTTGTCGCACAGACCATCACCAATGCGTTAAACTGATCAACTCATCAACTGATCAACTAAAAACAACCAAATAACCAAATTATCAAACAACTAAATCCACAAAAAAATGAAACATCTATCTGAATTTTGGAGAAGTACGCTGCGCTATACGCTAGCGACTTTTATCGGTATTGTGCTGACTTTCGGCACGGCATTCGCCCAACAACGCTATGGGCAGAAAAAGACCGAGCGCATGGCAGTCTTGATGGTCATTGGTAATCTGAATTATTTTTGCGAAAGTTTAGATACGCATATCAAAGATCTGGAGAAAAGAGATTCGTTAAATCAAATCGTTTATAATGATTGGGCGACCGACAAGCGACTCCCGGAAGATACATTGCGACTGTTCATTGAGTCTCTGCTCTATCGCGATATGAAGTTGGAGAGCAATACGGCGGAGTTAGTGTTCAGTTCCAATATCGAAAAATGGATAAACATTGACAATGGCAAATTTATAGAAATGGTGGGCAATTGTTTCGCGTTCAAGCATCATGTAGTCAAAATACGCCAAGAAATGGACGAGGAAAAACAACGCCTTATATCCACCTGTATGAAGACCATGGTCTATACCGACAACCCCATACAGTCAGTTCAAGAAAGGGTAGATTGGATATTTCGTTCGCCCGAATTCTGTTGGTTTATACGAGGACAGCATCAACTGTATATTTCCATGTTGAAATTGGACTTGATGATGCTCCAAGAACTGAACGAAAGGAATAAACAACGGATGCAGGTTACCAACGAAGAGTTGAAAGAATTTGGTCTTTATACACAAAAAGAATATGATCCGACACCGTCAGATGATTCCGAATAAAATTTACACCATTCAAACTATTATTAGCCGCTCTTAAGGAAGTAGCAAATCGAGTGAGGAGTGAGGAATTAGGAGTGAGGAGTGATGCGGCAGAGCCGCAATTTCAAATTTCACATTTCAAATTGAAAAATTATTTGAAAATTGCGGCGGTGTTGGGCACGCAAATTCATAATTCTAAATTCTTAACTCTTAATTGGAAGAAGGCTTTCCCCCTTCGGGGGAAACGGGAAAGGGGGCTATGGTCAAGAAAATGAATAATAATTGCGACTTTCGGCTACCGAAAACACCTGAAACTTGAAACCAGAAACATAGAAACTTAAAAACAATTCAACAAATCAACAAATAACCAAATCCACAAATAAACAAAAAAATGAAACATCTATCTGAATTTTGGAGGAGTACGCTGAGCAATACGCTGGGTGCTTTTTTCGGCATTGTGCTGACTTTCGGTACGACATTCGCTCTGCAACGCTACGAGCAGAAAAAGACCGAGCGCACGGCGGCATTGATGGTGATTCACAATGTGGACTATTTCTGCGAAATTTTGGAGGACGATATTAACGATCTGGAGAAAAGAGATTCGCTAAATTTAATCGTTTGGGATCGTTGGGCCGACAATCAACTGCCCGACGATACGCTGATGCTATTCCTTAATTCCCTGCTCAGTCGCGATTTTAATTGCGACGACGATGCGGTAGAGACGGTGTTCAGTTCCAATATCGAAACATGGACAAACATTGGCAACAGCGAATTTATAGAATTGGCGGGCAAGTGTTTCGCGGCCAAGCATCAGGCAGTCAAAATACGCCAAGAGATGGACGAGGAGAAACAACGCCTTTGGTACACCTTTATGAAAACTATTGTCTATACCGACAACCCCACAGAGTCGCTCCACGAATCGGTAAAACGAGTGTTTAGCACGCCCGAATTCTGTTGCTTCTTACGAAAACAACATCAACAGTATATCCCCATATTGAAAATGAGTTTGATGGTTCTTCAGGAACAGAACGAAAGGAATAAACAACTGATGCGGGTTACCGACAAAGAGTTGAAAGAATTTGGCTTTAATGAACACAAAAACTATCTATACGAGCCCGAATAAATTTTACCATTATGAAAACTTTGAAACTATCGTTCCTGCTGATTGTCAGCCTGTTGGCGGTGGCTTGCAGGGACAAGAAAAATGAGCCAACCATCGACGATAACAACAACGATGCGGCGGAAGTACTGCCAACCACCGATCAACTGACCACAACAACAGCCGTGCCTGTTGCCATTGTGGGCAGCGGATTCAGCGAAGTGGCGCAGGCGTTTATCAATCGTGTGCAACGGCCGCTCTCCGAAATTGCCGACGACACCCGCGCCATTCTTGTGCGTGGCAACGATTTAAGCACACACTTGGCCAATTCGGTGGTGCGCAACGCCATCGACAATGGAGCGGTGTTGATAATCGACCAGCCAACACTCCACGAAATGAAAGTGGCTATCGACTCTATCTGCATCACCGAGGATTTCGCACTATCGATGGACGACGAGGAGCATGATTACCACATTTGCTACGAGATGGCGGCACTCGACCGCGATGGAAATGTTTACACCCTAAACGATATTTTCGATGAGGACAACGACACCATCGTTCACGCCATGACACCTTACCTCAACGGCCTGCATGCCGATCCATTGGCAGCGTGGCTCAACGAGCATTACAGCGTTAACGCATCGGCTAAATCGCTTTTGCGCGCTGCCTCGAGCGAACTTTCGTCGGTGATGAACGCACAAAACATTACCAAAACCTACACGATAAAACCCTTTAGAGATGGTGATTGGTCGAGCAAAATAGAGAACAGGCAGTGCGTGTTCACCGTCAGCACCAACATTTGGGCAGCCTACAAATTCGACGAAGATGCCGACTACTATCTGATAGAGCAGACCATTTGGGGCAATAGCCAAAACTTTTGGGTAGGTAGTTGGACTAGCGGCAAATGGAACTACCAAGGCTTTTTCTTGAGTCAAGTCAAAACAAACAACAGACTCACGCGCAACTACAACAGCGACGGTGATATTCTGAAATCGACCGACGGTGCGCAACTGCTCGATTTTTCTCCAACCACCACCAATGGCCAATCGTCGACCAGTGTGAGTGTAGGTTGGAATTTGGGCGGACAGGTTGGCTTGTCGACCTCTGGACCGAGCGCATCGATTTCAGGCGGCATAAGCGGCAGTGTGAGCAGCAGCTACACTACACAGGATATGACCATCACCGCCAACTGTGGCAGCGACAACAAGTGTAACAACAATGCCGATTGGCAGTTCGACATCAAAGACGACAACTACGGCTCAAAATGGAACGGCCTCTATTTCAACACGCCGCCCGCTCTCGGTAGGAATACCTACAAATCGACACAATGCTGGCTTTGGAAAGTAGAACATCCAAAAATTTATGGTAACATAAGAATTCTCACCAGCCTTCGCTTCGAGTACTCATACAATTCCTATCGCAACAAGACTTTCACAGCCACCTCCGAAACGGGCGGCTTCAATACGAGTTGGCCCGCAGGATACATCACCATTTGTCCGCCCTATCGCGGTGAGGTAAAGTAAAAGCCGCACGGTCCACCAACAACGAAAGTAAGGACGCGGCACGCCATGTCCCTACTTTACACACTTTACACACTTTCAACTAAATTTCGTATCTTTGTGGCGTAAACAAATTCAAAAAAATACGGAAAATGAACATTCCCGAAAACATCAAGTACACTAGCGAACACGAGTGGATTCGCGTGGAGGGCAACGAGGCCTACATCGGCATTACCGACTATGCGCAGAGCGAATTGGGCGAAATTGTCTTTGTCGATATTCCGACCGAGGGCGAACAGTTGGCGGCTGGCGACACTTTTGGCTCGGTCGAGGCGGTCAAAACGGTGTCCGATCTCTTTATGCCCGTATCGGGGCAGGTGCTAGAAGTGAATGCCGCACTCGAAGCGCAGCCCGAACTGGTCAATGCCGACCCTTATGGCGAAGGCTGGATGATAAAGGCGACGGTGGACGATGCCGCTGAACTCGATGCGCTGCTCGACGCCAAAGCCTACGCCGCACTGCTCGACGCTTGATGCGTGCCATCGTTGCGCTCGGTTCGAACCTTGGTAATCGCGCCGAAAATCTGCGCTGCGCCACACAACTCATTGCCGAACAAATTGGCGTGGTGGTGGCCGAAAGCGCGCCTTGCGAGACTGCGCCTTGGGGTTTCGACAGCCCGAATGCGTTTCTGAATAGCGTGCTGCTGATCGATACCGACTGCACGCCCGACGAGTTGTTGCACGCCACGCAGCACATCGAGCGGCAGATGGGGCGCACTGCCAAAACCGAAAGTGGCCGCTACACCGACCGCATTATCGACATCGACCTGATTGACTGCGATGGGCTGGTGTTGCACACTGCCACGCTCACATTGCCGCACCCGCTAATGCATCGGCGCGCCTTTGTGTTGCAGCCCTTGTGCCAAATCTACCCCGATTGGACGCACCCCACACTCCACCGCACCGCTCGGCAGTTGCTTGCGCAAATTAGTCGCAAGAAAAGTTAGAAGTGAGAAGTGAGAAGTTAGCAGTGAGCAGTGTTTTTTTGAGTGAGGAATTAGGAATTAGGAGTGAGGAATGGTGCGGCAAAGCCGCAATTTCAAATTTCAGAATTTCAAATTGTAGGGACGCACCGAGTGCGTCCGAGAAAAATGAATAATAATTGCGGCGATCTGGCTACCGAAAATTAGAAATTATAAATTCTGAAACAGTGCGTAGCGACGACCAACTGCAGAAAAAATTTGAAATCGCCCAGAATAAATCCTATTTTTGCCATAAAAACGACGGAAAAAGTCCCAAAAATTTTGCCAAATAAAAACTGATTGTATGAAAAATTTAACGAGAGTAGTTTGTTTAGTGGCGGTTTGCTGCTGTGTTTGCCTTGTGGCTTGTGGTCAGAAAGGTTCGAAAGGCCCGAAAGGTCAGCCGAAAAACAAATCTGTTGCCTTCACAAAAGATGTGGCGGGCATTGATGTGTCGCACCACCAAGGCAATGTGAATTGGGAAAAGGTGAAAAAAACGCTTCCGAAGGGCAGTTTTGTCTATGTGAAATGCACCGAGGGCGCGACATATATCGACCCCAAGTGCAAAACATTGGCCAAGGGTGCCAAGGCGAGCGGCTATCGTGTTGGCGGCTACCATTTTTTTCGTATGAGCAGCAGTGCGCACGAGCAATTCCGACATTTCAAAAAGATACTCGATGCTATCGGCCCAGATTTGATTCCGATGGTAGATGTTGAGTTAGATGTGGATCTAAAGGGAGCATCTCAAAAAAAGATTCATCGTGCGCAGGATAGTTTGCAGGTTTTGCTCAATCTTCTCGAAAAAGCGTATGGCGTGAAGCCAATAATTTACGGTACGCAGCGTTCGTACAACACCTATTGTGCGTCTCGGTTCAACCACTATACGCTCTATATCGGTCGATATGGGCAAAATAAGCCTGTGATAAATGGGCCATCGCACTACACCATTTGGCAATTTACAGAAAACGGCAAGATTGATGGTATCGAAAAACCTGTCGATTTTTGCCGTTTCCACCCCGAAAAAAGCATGAAAGACATTTTATTGCCAAAAAAAAGGAAGTAAAAAACGCATCAACAGCACCTTCAAACTTTCACACTTTCACACTTTCATACTTTCATACTTTCAAACTTTCACACTGATATATGAACACGCCATCGGAACATATTGCAGCAACGGTGAGGGCGCAAAAGGAGTTTTTTGCGACACACGCCACGCGCGACATCGCCTTTCGCAAGCAGGCATTGCGGCGTTTGGAGGCGGCTCTCCGAAAGTATGAAAAACCGCTTGCGGCTGCCCTTTGGACCGACCTGCACAAGTCGTACGAAGAGGCGTATTTGACCGAGATTGGCTTGGTGTATGCCGAAATCAAAAAGCATTTGCGGTATGTGCGTCGTTGGGCGCGACCGCAGCGCGTAGCACCGACCATGAGCGTTTTCCCGTCGCGGAGCAAAGTGCTGTACGAACCGCTCGGCACGGCACTGATTATTGCGCCGTGGAACTATCCTGTGCAACTGCTGCTGAGTCCGCTTGTGGGCGCAATTTCGGCTGGCTGCACGACCGTGTTGAAGCCGTCGCCCTATGTGCCGCATGTGGCGCAGGTGTTGGAACAGATGGTGGCAGAGGCGTTCGACGAACGGTATGTGGCGGTGGTGCAGGGCGACCGCACGGTGAATGCCGCGCTGCTGGAGCAACGCTACGATTTGCTGTTTTTTACGGGCAGTCCTGCGCTAGGCAAAATTGTGATGGCCGCTGCCGCCAAAAATCTGACACCAGTGGTATTGGAATTGGGCGGAAAAAGTCCGTGCATTGTCGATGCTGATGCCGACCTCGCTCTGGCGGCGCGGCGCATAGCGTGGGGCAAGGCGTTGAATGCTGGGCAGACCTGCATTGCGCCCGACTATCTGCTGTTGCACGAAAGCGTGAAAGCGCCGTTTATCGAAGCGTTGAAGCGAGCGTTTGTCGATTTGCTGGGCGATAATCCGCGTGAATCGCAGCACTATGCACGCATTGTGAACGACAAGGCGTTTGCCCGATTGCGCAGTTATTTGAGCGATGGCGAAATCGTTTTTGGCGGCACAACCGATGCGGCAGAGCGTTATTTTGCACCGACGATTTTAGACCGTGTTTCGCCCGATTCGTCTGTGATGTGCGAAGAGATTTTTGGTCCCATTTTTCCGATTCACACCTTCGGCACACTCGACGAGGCAGTGCATTTTGTCAATGCGCGCGAAAAGCCGTTGGCACTCTACTATTTCGGCAAAAATGGCGAGCGTGTGTTGCGGCACACTTCGTCGGGCGGCGCGTGCATCAACGACACCATTATGCACATTGCCAACGACAATTTGCCGTTTGGCGGCGTGGGACAGTCGGGCATGTCGGCCTATCACGGTGTGGAGAGTTTTCGTGTATTTTCGCACCGTCGTGCGGTAGTTTCGTCGCCCACATGGATCGATGTGCCGTTCCGCTATATGCCCTATTCGCTCTTTCGCCTTGTAAAACGCCTATTGTAATAGTGGCTTTTAAGTGAGCAGTGAATTTGAGTTAGGAATGAGGAGTGAGGAGTGAGGAGTTTTTTAGTGTGAAAGTTTGAAAGTTTGAAAGTAGGGACGCGGTATGCCACGTCCGACGAAATGAATAATGAACAATGAATAATAATTGCGGCGTTTCGGCTACCGAAAACTTGAGACCTGAAACAGCGCGCAGCGCAACCAGAAACTAGAAATCAGAAATAAAAAATTGCCTCACAGACCATCACCAATGCGTTAAACTTTTCAACGACCAATCAACTGATCAACCAATCAACTAATCAACCTAAATTTGAAATTGTTTTCCCGTACGACGAAAAAATATCCAAATTTATGAAACGCACTATTCCCGAGCGGTTATCGACCGATATGATAAAAAAAGCCCTCTGCATGGGCGATGCCGAAAATGCGGTTGCGGCGCATTTCACCGAAAATGCTGTGATTGAGGCGTGGCGCACGGTGCTTGGCTCGCTGGCCGACTACAGCACGAGTTTGGAACTGCGCGACGGCATGTTGCATGTGCATATCACCTCGCCCATGCTCCGCAACGACCTATTTATGCAGCGCACCTCGCTCATCGAAAAACTGAACACCGCCATCGGCCGTCGTGCGGTGTTTGGCATCGTTTTTCGGTGAATATTGTGGAACTCCAATTCTCATTCCGCCACATGCAGGTCTTCGGCGCGGGAGATTTCGGTGCTGGTTTCGCCTATCCAGCCGCAAGTCTGATTTTCGGCGGTATAGACGCGTACAAAGTCGATGCAGGGCAGATGAACCGAATTGCCGTCCGCATCGACCGCCCAATCAATGTTGAAACTGACAAGGTCGGTGGAGTCGTTGGGGTGGTTGTCGGCGTAGCCCCAGTCGAAAGCGTAGAGCAGCCAGTAGTTGCCCGCTGCCTTGACGGCGTTTTTTGGTAGGCGCGTACCAGCAAAAGTGATGGTGTCGGGCAGCCAGCGCGGGAAATAATCTTGTTGATGGAACGCATTTTTGGGAATGTAGCCGCTTTGTCCGTCGTTGTCGCGCCAAAAAATGTAGGCGGTATCGGTAAGCGATTCACTTTTTTTCGGAATGGCAACATGGTTCTCGTCGGGGCGATAGTAGGTGATCTGGTAGTGGTGGCGCGTGTCGGCGTGGCGATAAGCACTGCCAGCGAGTTCGTACCAAGTGTCGTCGGGCAGGCCGTTTTGGTTGCGGTCGAACGAAACCTCGACAATGCCCGGCTCGCAACTGCCGCCCTTGGGATTTGTGCTGGAAGCGGAATAAAAGGCATTGCCGAGAATTTTGAAATCGTACTGACCACGGACATTCACCACGCTGTGGTCGAAGCCGAAGGTAACATATCCGCCAAATCCGCCGAGCGTAATCAATTTGTCGTTTGTGCCAGCGATGCAGGCTTGCGCCTTTTGCGCCATATCAGCGGCGGTGTTGCCCTCTTCGTATTGTGGCAATTCGTTGACAAACTGCCCGGGCGCAGGGCGGTACTCGTAAACGGTGCTAATGTAGCGACTGTACGCCACCTGTTCCTCCCATACCACAATTTTAATCTCCTGATTCACAGTGTTTTGCTTGTCGATAATTTGAAGACGCAGATGATAAGTGCCTGTATCCACTTGGCAGAAAATGAACTCGCGTTCGGTGCCAACCAGCGAGTCGGAACCATCGGCGGCGGGCATAGTCCATTCGTAGCGATCGCCCGAAAACGCAGGGCGCAAAATCAGTGGACGCATACGCTCGATAGCGTACACATCGTCGATACCGAGGCTGACCATCGGAGTTTCGTGTTTGCAAGCCACAAGACTCATTATCAGCGCTATATAGAAATAGAATCGTTTCATGCTTTTGTTTGTTATTCTGATTTCTAATTTCTAGTTTCTGATTTTCGGCATCAATACCGCCGCAATCTTCAAATTTTCAAATCCTCAAATAACTAAGTAATTGAAAATTAGATAATTGAAAAATTAAAGTAGCATTATTTATAGACAAAAACCATGTGTGCAGGAATGTCGCCTGTGCGGACACTCCAGCGTTTTTTGCCGTTGCGGTCGTAGCAGTGCAGCACGCCGCTAGAAACATAATTTTTGGCATCGGTTACAAAAATATCGCGGTTGTATGGATTGACCGCAATGCCATACGGCACTTTGATGTCGCTTTCGGTGCCATCGGCGATAAGACGGTCGGTAATCAACTGGTGCGTGCGCACATCGACAATGCCATACGACACCGCATTTTCCTCCTTTTGCGTGTTCCACGACACACTATAAAAATAGAGCGAATCGCCCACAATGGTCATTTCGGAGCAGGGCATATCGAGCGTGTCGGCGACGGTCATTTTGGTTGCTGCGGCGTTTTCTTTTGCCAGCACAAATAGGCGCGACGGAATGTCGGCGTAGTTGCCGCGCGACGAAACCCAAAGTTGGTCGTACTGGTCTTTGCGAATGCGGTGCAGATTGATGGCGACGGGAATTTTTTCGACCTGTCTCATCGTGCGCCGTTCGACCACAGAAACGGTCGAGTCGTAGTTCGGCTGGCGGTAGCCGCCCGAATTGGCCACATAGATGTAGTCGCCCAGCAGTTCCAACTCGTCGGGCTGGTAGCCCACCGTTACGCGGTTGGTGATTTGCAGAGTGGCGGTGTCCACCTCGAAAACTGCGCCCAGTTGTGCATTGGGGTCTATAGCCACTGGTCCCACATACGACGAAATGTAGGCTTTGCCGCACGCAAAACGGATATAGCGGCAGTTTGGAATGTCGATTTGACCGATGCGCACGCAGGTTTTGGTGTCGAGCACCTCCACCTTGTGGCTGCAATTCACCACTACATAGAGTTTTGCGCCGTAAATCTGAATATCGTTACCAACATCGCCCAACTCCTTGATAATGTTTGGGTTACGCTCCGAATAGATGTTGCGAATGTAGTAGCCATTCACAAAGTCGAGGTAGTCGATAGTGGCTTTGTTGCTGCCCATGTTGCCTTCGTTGAGCAGATACATACCAATCGGCTCGTTGGGTGCAAAAGTGCTGATGTCGCGCACACCGATGGGCAGCGTTTCGTACTCCGACGGCACCACGACCTCCTCTTTTCGGCAAGCCACCATTCCAGCCACCAAAAGGAACAAAATCGCTATTTTTTTCAAGTGTGAAAACATTTTTGGATTTGGGTTGATTGGTTGATTGGTCGTTGATGAGTTGAAAAGTTGATGAGTTGAAAAGTTTAACGCATCAATAAAGGTCAGCAGATTTCTGGTTTCTAGTTTCTCAAAATTGCTGTCGCAATTTTTGTTTCTAAGTTTCTATGTCCCTAATTGTTGAATTTGAAATTTGAAATCTGAAATCTGAAATTCTGAAATCGTCTTAGTTGTAGCCCCCTTTCCCGTTTCCCCCGATAGGGGGAAAAGCCGCGCGTCTAATTAAGAATTTTGAATTTAGAATTATGAATTGTTCGGTATCAAAAAAGCCGCCATTTTTTTCTAATTAAATAATTGGAAATTAGATAATTGGGTAATTAAAAACACTACTCACTAAAAATTCCTCACTCCTAATTCCTCACTCCTAACTTCTCACTGCTCACTTAGCCAAAATCTTTTTCGCTGCGTTTTCGGCAGCACCAGCATCGCCAAGGCGTTGGGCTAGTTGGTCGTAGTCGGCGATGATGCGGGCGCGGTAGTCGGTGTCGAGCAGCAGGCGATGGAGTTCGCGACCAACATTTTCGGTCGAAAAATCGTGCGCCACAAATTCGCGTACCACCTCTTTCTCGGCCACCAAATTGACCAGCGAGATGAAGTGCGTTTTTATAAATATTTTTTTGAGCAACGACGCAAAACGCCCGCCCCAAACATAGTAAACCACCACTTGCGGCACACGAAACAGTGCCGTTTCGAGCGTGGCAGTACCCGAATTGACAATGGCTGCAAAGGCGTTGGCGAGCAGTGCGTAAGTGCTGTTTTTCACCACTTTCACATTGTCGGAAAGGTAGGGCGCATAGAGTCGCAGGTCGGCATCGGGGGCGGCGGCCAGCACAAACTGAAAATCGGGATAACGCGCCGCCAACGGCATTACGCGCGGCAGTGTGGTGTCGATCTCTTGCTGGCGACTGCCCGCCAAAACTGCCACGATGAGCCGCTCGTCGAGTGCTTGCTCCGTGCAGAAATGGTCGGTCGGCGTTGTTGCGCGAAAATGCGCCACCGCATCGACCGTGGGATTGCCCACATACTCCACCCGATAGCCGAATTGCGCATAAAAAGCCGTTTCGAACGGAAAAATCGTGTACATGCGGTCGATATACCGTTTTATCGCCTTGATGCGGTAGGTTTTCCACGCCCACAATTTCGGCGAAATGTAGTAATAGACAGGCGTTTGCGTGTGTTTTTTGACATATTTGGCAATGCGCAAATTGAAACTCGGGTAATCGACCAAAATGACCACATCGGGGCAAAATTGCGCGATGGCGTGTTTGCAGTCGGTCAAGTTGCGCAGCACTTTGCGCAGATTCAGCACCACATTGATAATGCCCATGAACGCCATATCGCGGTAGTGGCGCACTAGCGTGCCGCCTTGCGCCGCCATCAGGTCGCCGCCCAAAAAGCAGAACTGCGCATCGGCATCGTGCCGTTTGAGAGCCGCCATCAAGTTCGAAGCGTGCAAATCGCCCGAAGCCTCGCCTGCTATGATGAAGTATTTCATATTGAAGTATGAAAGTGAGAAAGTGTGAAAGTGTGAAAGTTTCTTGGGTTGATCGGTTGATCGGTTGATTGGTTGTTGAAAAGTTGATGAGTTGAAAAGTTGATGAGTTTAACGCATTGGTGGGAGTTTCTAGTTTCTGGTTTCTCGCGCTTCGCGCTGTTTCTATGTTTTAACAGTTTAATTTGAAATCTGAAATCTGTCTTGGCAGTAGCCCCCTTTCCCGTTTCCCCCGAATGGGGGAAAGGCTTTGGTCTTAGTCTTAGTCTTAGTCAGAGTCTTTTGTCTTTACTCCTTATTCTTTATTCTTTATTCCAAAATTCTTGCGACTTGCTACTCACATCTTGCTACTTTTTCAAACAAAAACCATTGCTGCGGCGAGATAGAGTAGGATTGGTATCAGAAATCCGCGGCAGGCTTTCCACCACTGAATGTGGTAAAAAACGAACACGCCGAAGAGGTTTGGCACGCACGCCACGAGCAGCATTTTGCTGATGAGCGTCGGCGACTTGGTGGCGTAGAGTTGTAGCGCTTCGAACAGCGGCAGACCGCCACGCCCAAAGAGCGCAAGAAAAAGCAGTCCGAACAGCGCAGGCAGCACAAGCCCAACGCCCAATGCCAACCAAAAATTATCCAATCGCTTCATAATCAGACATTTGCTGAAGTACAGCGTGGGCGGTCATATCGACACAAGTAGGCACAACCGACACAAATCCTGCATCGATGGCGCTGATGTCGGTGTCCTGTTTTTCGGGTTCGCGATTGACAAAATAGCCTGTCATCCAGCCGTAGTCCTTGCCCGCTGGCGACTTGCCGAGTGCGAACTCCTCTTCCCAATAGCCATCGGCTTGGCGGCAAACACGCACGCCTCGTGGCTGTCCAGTGGGCGCATTCACATTGAGGCAGACACTGTGCGGCAGTCCGTCGCGCAACACCCGTTGAATAATTTGCTCAAAAATCGGTTTGCAGAGCGAAAAATCGGCATCGTCCTTGTGGTCGCACAGCGAAAATCCCACCGACGGCACACCGCGCACGCAGCCCTCGAACACCGCGCCCATCGTGCCAGAATAGATGACATTGATGGCCGCATTGGATCCGTGGTTGATGCCCGAAAAGATGAAATCGGGCTGGCGATTGCCGATGTAGAACGCCAGTTTGGCGCAGTCGGTCGGCGTGCCAGTGCATTCGTAGATGGTGAGTCCAGGCTCTTGGCGCAGAAGTTTATAGATGACGGGAACTTCCATCGTCAGTGCGTTGGAGTTGCCCGAACGCAAGCCATCGGGCGCAATCACAAGCAGTTCGCCAAATGGGCGCGCAATCTCGATAAGTTCGGCAATGCCCTTGGCACGCACGCCGTCGTCGTTGGTGATGAAAATGAGTGGCTTTTTCATGTATTTCTGGTTTCTAATTTCTAATTTTTTGGTTGATTAGTTGATTGGTTGATGAGTTGATTAGTTTAACGCATTAGTGTTGGTTCCTGATTTCTGGTTATCGGTTTCTATGTTTCTAAGTTTTTTCGCGCTGCGCGCTGTTTCTGTGTTTTTGTTGAAACATTTAATCGTTGAATTGTTGAATCGTTCGGACGCACTCGGTGCGTCCCTACTTTCGCACTTTTATACTTTCAAACTTTCAAACTCGTCTTGCTACTTGCGACTATTCAAAACCATTTTCGTGGCTATCAGAAAAATCAGCGTAACGGAGAGCATATAAAGCACATCGCGGCTGTCGAGTACGCCACGCGACATCGACATGTAGTGCGCGTGAATGCCCAGATTTTTGAGATAGAGCGTGAGTGTGCCGTCGGTGAAGAGGGCGGCCGCCAGTTCGAAGCCGTAGAAAAGCACGAAACAGATCAATGCCGACACAACAAACGCTGTGATTTGGCTGCTTGTGAGCGACGAACCGAAAATGCCAATGGCACAATAGACCGCCGCCAGCAACAAAAGTCCGACAAACGACCCCCAAAATGCGCCCGCATCGACATTGCCCATCGGCTCGGCCATGATGTAAACGCTGCCAAACCAGACAACCGCAGGCAACAGTGCCACCACAATCACCGCCCACGCTGCCAAAAACTTGCCCGCTACGAGTTGCATTTTCGAAATCGGTTTGGTAAGAAGCAGTTCCAGCGTGCCGATTTGTCGCTCCTCGGCGATGGCGCGCATGGTAACCGCAGGGCAGAGAAACAGAAACAGCCACGGTGCCAGCACAAAAAATCCGTCGAGATTGGCGTAGCCGCTGTTCAGCACATTGTATTCGCCCGGAAAAATCCACAAGAACAGCCCTGCGCCCACAAAAAATATCGACAGAACGATGTATCCCGTCGGCGTATTAAAAAAAGTGCGAAACTCTTTGCTGAACAGATTCAGAACGCCATTTGCCATAATTCGTGAATTTTGCGTACTTTTGCAACAGACTTCTATCAAACTTGCAAAGGTACAAAAATTAGACCAAAAACCGCTCGACGATGAGAAGAAAAATTGCCATAACACTTGCTTTTGCCCTTTGTTGTGGGCTGCTGGCGGCGCAAGAGATTCCGTTTGCGCTCAAAGCGTCGGCGTTTGGCGGCTACATACTGCCCATGAGCGAAAATCTGAAACAGGTGGCGCAAAAACCTGTTTGGGGCGGCGAAATTGCAGCCGAATTTCCAGCGATGGGCAACTACGCATGGCAACGCTATTGGCGTATGCCGACCGTGGGCGTGGCGTTTGCTGGCATGGATTTGGGCAACCAAAACATACTCGGGCAGGCGTTTGCGCTCTACCCCTATCTGCTTGCCCCGATAATCAAAACCGAACATTTTGTGTGGCATTGGAAAGTGGGCGTGGGACTGGCGTTCATCACCAAAACATGGTACGACTGCGACACGCTGTCGGGCGTGAAAGCCGCCACAGCCAACGCCTCTATCGGCTCGGTAACCAATGTCTATATCGGCACTGGCATGAATTTTGAATTTCCGATAAAAAATGGTGTCGCCATCACTGCCGACCTCGGCTATGCGCACATGAGCAACGGCAGCACACGCCAACCCAACAGCGGTTTCAACATATTGCAAGCGCAAGTCGGGGCAAAATACACTTTCGAAGCGTGCCGCCACTGCCGAAAACCGCTGGCCGCCGTAGAGCGATTCCCCTACGAATGGTCGATGACCGTGGAAGCGTCGGGCGGCGTGCGCGAGCAGTACTACAAAGACCACCATCGCTATGGCGTTGGCACGCTGCAGGTGGGCATGACCGCCAACATCACCAACCGCTACGCCATTGGTGGCGCACTGCACGCCTTTTTCGATGGCGCATTTGTGCAGCAAGGCACGCGCGGCGACGAGAGTTATCGCCAACACACACTTTATAATCGCTATTTTATTCCAAACGAAAGCGCAGCCAACAAATTTCGCACTGGCGTGGCGTTGAACAACGAATTTTTTGTGGGGCGCGTGGTGGCATATCTGCAATGGGGCGTGTATGTTTACGATCCGCTGCGCAATGCCAACCCCGAACCGCACGCCAAACACGCCTACAACCGCCCGATGTTCTACTCCTACAACATCGACAAAGAGGACGGTTGGAACTATTTTCGCCTCGGACTGCGCTGCCTCGTGTGGGACAATCTGTTTGTGAGTGCCTGCATAAAAACACACCTGCACAAAGCCGAAATGCTCACCTTTGGCATCGGCTACCAAATACCGTTTGTGCGCGACCACGATAGTCGGCGCGTGCGCTACACCGTGCTACATCCCGACAGCGACTATCGCCGACCGAAAAAGCAGAAAAACGACTGGATGCCCGTTGGTATCGACTCCGACGAAGACCCGCATTTCAATCTTGGACGATAAAAAAATGCCCCACAAAACTCGCTGATAATCAGACGAATAGAAAATTTATTATCGTTTTTCGATAAAAATGTTTTGAAATTCAAAAAACTATGCGTTACTTTGCAGGGAATTTATAGAGATTCCCTACAACGAAATTCTAACACAAAAATTTTTTAGCATTATGGAAAAGAGAATGATTTTGGCGGCATTGGCGATAGGTTTCGCCACTGCGCTGTCGGCACAAGAAGCGCAGCCCATGCCCATCGACCCCGAAGTGCGCTACGGGCGGCTCGACAATGGTTTGACCTACTACATTCGCCACAACGAGCAACCGAAACAACGCGCCGAATTTCACATTGCGCAGGCTGTCGGCGCCATTTTGGAGGAGGACGACCAGAACGGACTGGCGCACTTTCTCGAACACATGGCGTTCAACGGCACGGAGCATTTTCCCGGCAAGGGCATCATCGAGTATTTCGAATCGGTGGGCGTAAGTTTTGGTGGCGACATCAACGCCTACACCTCGCTCGACGAAACGGTTTATCGCCTCAGCAATGTGCCAACCTACCGCGCTGGCATTGTCGATAGTGCGCTGCTGGTGATGCACGACTGGTCGTGCGGGCTGCTGCTGCTCGGCGAAGAGATCGATTCCGAACGCGGCGTGATACGCGAAGAGTGGCGCACAGGTGCCGATGCCAATCGCCGTTTGTGGAAAGAGGGCAACCGCCTGAAATATCCCGGTTCGCAATATGCCAAACGCGATGTGATAGGCGACACCGCCGTCATCAACAACTTCGACTACGAGGCGCTGCGCAACTACTACCACAAATGGTATGGCCCTGATTTGCAGGCCATTGTAGTGGTTGGCGACATCAATGTCGATACCATCGAAGCCAAAATCAAAGCCCTGTGGGCCGATGTGCCAGCGCGCGCCAACCGCGGTGAGCGCACACTCTACGGCTACGGCAGCAACGACGAACCCATCGTGGCGATAATCACCGACAAAGAGTCGCAATACACGCAAATCCAGTTTGAATGGAAGCACCCAGCCGTTCCTGCCGATGTGCGTCTGTCGCAACAGGGATTGGCACTATCGATTTTGAACCAACTCATCGAGTCTGTCATCGGCTACCGCTTCGACGAAATCACCGCCAAACCGACGGCCTCGTTTATCGCCACTTATGCAGGCTACGCCAACGCCGTTACCAAACTCGACGACGAATTTTATATTATCGGCATTCCGAAAGTGAACGAAGAGCGCGCCACGCTGCACGACCTGCTGGTCGAGGCCGAACGCTTGAAACGCTACGGCATCACCGCATCGGAACTTGAACGCGCCAAAGCCGACCTGCTGAACAACTACGAAAATGCCTACAACGACCGCGAAAACCGCCGCAACATCAACTTGACGCGCGAGTGCATTCGCCACTACCTCGACAGCGAAATTATGCCCGGCATAGAGCAAGAGGTGGAGTTTGCAAAGCAACTGCTGCCGATGGTTTCGCCCGACATGCTGAACGAACTTTTGAAAAATTACATCACCGACAACAATCTGATAATCAGCATTCTCGGTTCTGACGCAGTAGAAATGCCTACCGAAGCCGAAGTGCGCGCCATTTTGGACGAAGTGAAAGCCGCCGACATCGACGCACCCAAAGAGGAGTCGCTCGACCAGCCGCTGGTGAAAAAAGCCCCGAAAGCCGCAAAAATAGTTGCAACAAACAAAAACGAATCGCTCGGCACTACCGAATGGACTTTGAGCAACGGCGCAAAAGTGGTGCTGAAACCGACCAAATTCAAAAACGACGAAATTCTGTTCACAGCCTACAGCAAAGGCGGTTACTCGCACATCACCACCGAAAATTTGCCAGCGGTTGTGTTTATGGCCGAAATTGTGTCGCAAAACGGTATCGGCAACTTCTCGAGCACGCAGATACAAAAACTGCTCACGGGCAAAACCGCCTCTGTGCGCCCCGGTATCGACAGTGATTCGGAACACCTCGACGGCATATCGTCGGTAAAAGATTTCGACACCATGCTGCAACTGGCGTACCTCTACATGACTGCGCCACGCCGCGACGACGAAGCCTTCGAAGCGCTGATGAATATGTACAAAACCGTGTTGGCCAACCGCGCCAGCAACCCGAAAGCCGCCTTTAGCGACTCCATACTCATCATGCAGAGCAACCACGACAAACGCGTTGTGCTGTTCAACCAGCAGACCTACGACCAGATAGACCAACTCAAAGCACTCCAAGCCTTCAAAGAGCGTTTTGCCAATCCTGCCGACTTCATATTCTTCTTCACAGGCAATATCGACCCCGACGACAAAGCCACGCAAAAAGCCATCTGCACATGGATTGGCGGTATCAAAGGCAATAAAAAATTGCACGAAGAGTATATTGACAACGGCGAACGCACGCCACGCGGCAATGTGAAAAACTACTTCAGCCGCGAAATGACCACCCGCACGGCAAGCAACCGCATTGTCTATACCGCCAGTATGGACTACACGCTGCAAAACCGCATTGCTATGAATCTGATTGGTAACATTCTCTCGACCCGCTACCTCGAAAGCATACGCGAACGCGAAGGCGGCTCCTACGGCGTTGGTTGCGGCGGCTGGGTAACAGAAATCCCCGAACAGCAGGCATGGCTCGTGATGCAATTCGACACCGACCCCGAAAAACAGGAGAAACTGATGAGCATCATACACGAAGAGATTAACACCATCGTCGAAAATGGCCCGCTCGACACCGATTTGGCGAAAGAGAAAGAGATTTTGCTGAAGAGTTTCGACGAAAACATCGAGAAAAACAACTTCTGGGACAGCACCATTCTCTACCGCTACTACATCGATGGCGTCAATTATGTGAACGACTACCGCGCTACGGTCGAAGCCATCACTGGCGAAACCATACAAAATACGCTGAAAGCCGTTGTAGAGCAAGGCAACATTCTAGAAGTGGTGATGCTGCCCGAATAAAAAACGCGGCAACAGCCCAAAAAATAGCACGAAGGCGGAACTTTGATTCCGCTTTCGTCGTTTTTGGTTTGTAAATTTTGCCAAAATTGCATACCTTTGCAGCAAACTCAAAAATAAGTGGAAGAATCTATGAATATACTCGAAAAAATCACACCACGCCGCCGTCGCATTGGCGAAAAAGTAGATGTGTCGTTTCCGCTCGACGAGATGACCAAAATTCTCGGTTTTGTGCCGCACCACCCCGAAGTTTACAAACTGTCGCTCATTGCGCGCTCCGCCATCGAAGTGGACAAAAACGGCAACCGTATCGACAACGAGCGGCTCGAATACCTTGGCGACGCCGTGCTCGAAGCCATTGTCAGCGACATCATCTACAACCACTTTCCGCAGATGGCCGAAGGTTTCATGACCGTATTGCGCAGCCAATTGGTAAAACGCGATATGCTCAACAGCATCGGCGAAAAAATCGGGCTGGGGCAGTTTATCAAAGGCAAAAAAGCCAAAACTTGTCGCAACATCTACGGTAACGCCTTGGAAGCACTCATTGGGGCGGTGTTCCTCGACCGCGGCTACGAAACCTGCAAAACTTTTGTGCGGACGCGCCTCTACGCCCATGTCAATCTCGATAAACTGGCCGAACGCGAAGAGAATTTCAAGTCGCACCTGATGGAGTGGGGACAGAAAAACAAAAAACGCATCTCGTTCGAAGTGTTCGACGAAGAGCCGCAACCACCCAACACCACGCAATTCTTTGCCAAAGTCTATATCGACGGCGTGGAATACGGTTCGGGCGTGGGCATTGCCAAACGCAAAGCCGAACAAGCCGCCTCGAAACAAGCACTGCGGCTCATCGAGATGGGAAAATAGTGTAGCCACACGGTGGCGAAAAGCCAACAGCCATGAAACCCGTTCATTTTGCGCAACTGCCTCACTACAAGGCACGCCACCGCGGCAAACACCGCGCCATTTTCTACCGCGACAACTCGCTTGGACGCTGGTCTGGGATAACATGGAAGGAACTGAACGAGAGAATCGTGCTGACCGCTGCCGCACTGGCCGCAAACGGCATCGAGCCACAAACGAATGTCGGTATTTGCTCGAACAACAAGCCGCATTGTATCATTGTCGATTTTGCCAATTTTGCCAATCGCGCCGTGTCGGTGCCGATGCACGCCACCATGTCGGCCGAACAGATGGCCTACATTGTCGGTGAAACCGAAATGCCGCTGCTCTTTGTGGGCGACCAGCAACAATACGACAACGCGCTCGATACGATGCACAAAACGCCCTGCCTCAAACAGATTGTGGCGTTCGATAGCACCATCGACCTGCGTGGCGAGGCGCGCGCTATGCATTTTGCTCAATTTATGGCGATGGGGCGCGACTCCGCAGCGCAAAAAACTGCTGCCAAACGCCGCCGCCACGCCAGCGACAACGACCTCGCCATTGTGCTTTACACTTCGGGCACCACAGGCGAACCCAAAGGCGTGATGATACGCCATTACCAACTTGTCGAAGCAATGCGCATGAACGCACGCCGCTTCCCCACCATCGGGCGCGACGACTGCGCCGTGGCGTTTCTGCCGCTTTCGCACATCTTCGAGCGCATTTTCGACTATCTGCTGCTCACCACCGACACCAAAATCTACCTGAACGAACACCCAGCCGACATTCAGCAAACCATGCTCGAAGTGCGCCCCACGCTCATGTGCAATGTGCCGCGCTATTGGGAGAAGGTGGCGATTGCCGCGCACCAGCGCATCGACCACTATTCGGCACTAAAAAAGGGCGTGGTAACTTGGGCGTTGGCCGTGGGGCATCGCTATCACCTCAACTACCGCCGCCAACAACGCCGCGCGCCTTTTGCGCTCTGGGTGCGCTACGAAATTGCTAATGCGCTCATTTTCAAGAAATTGAAAAAGCGTATCGGTATCGAGCGGGGCAAAATTTTCCCAGTGGCAGGCGCAGCAGCCAGCGATGCGCTCATCAAATTCTTCCGAAGCATGGGCGTGCCGCTCTTCTACGGCTACGGACTCACCGAAACCTGCGCCACTGTGAGCGTTTACAACTACCACCACTATCTGATTGGCTCGGTGGGCAGCGTGGTCGATAGCATCGAAGTGAAAATTGGCGACGATAACGAAATACTTGTGCGCGGCACCACGGTAACCGAAGGCTACTACCGCAAACCCGAAATCACGCAGCGGGCGTTTGTCGATGGCTGGTTTCGCACAGGCGATGTAGGTCGCCTCGATGGGCAGCACCTCTACATGACCGACCGCCTGAAAGACCTTTTCAAAACCTCGAACGGCAAATACATTGCGCCACAGCAGATAGAGATGCGCCTCGGCGGCGACAGCCTATTCGAGCAGGTGGCCGTTATCGGCAACAACCGCAACTTTGTTACCGCCATTATTGCACCCAACCTCGCCGCCCTCACCGACTATGCGCGCGCCAAGCGGATTGCCTACACACGCATCGAAGACCTGCTCGACCACCCACAGATAACGGCTTTTGTGGCACAACGCATCGCCACACTGCAACACGACATGGCCGAATACGAAAAAATCAAACGCTTCCGCCTAATAAAAAACGGCTTCTCCATCGAATCGGGCGAACTCACCACCACACTCAAACTGCGCCGCGCCATCGTACAGCAGCACTACCGCCAACTCATCGACGAGATGTACAAGTGAGTGGGAAAGTTTGTAAAGTTCATAAAGTAGGAAAGTTGAAAGTGGGGACGCACCTCGTGGATTACACTCAACGCTTCAACAATTTGAAACTTGAAACACTGAAACCTGAAACCAGCGCGAAGCGCAATTTATTGACTATCAATAAGTTGCTATTTTTTTTGTCGGAATTTTGGCGTTACAAAAAAGGAGAAAAACCTGTGCTTCCCTCCTTCTTTTTTTTGATAGTAATCCGTTGTGTTTTAGGACCTTTTGTTTTTGCGGCGTTTCAGAAGCAGTTGCGCTAGTCCAAGCCCGATGCCAATATAGCCAAGCGATGGGCGAATGCTCGACACGGCGCACTGCAAGCGGTGATTCAGCACGCTCACGCCGTTCCAAGCGGCACGCACATTGTTCATGTCGATGCGGACACGCTGCTCTTGCACCATCAGGTTGGCGCGCAACCACTCCTGCTGCTTGCGAACATCATCGAGCGAGCGCAACCGCGATGCGTTAAATGTCGTTCTCATCTTCTTCATGGCTCGATTCCGTTTGTTCGTGAAACATAATTTCGCTCAACTGCGCCACAATGGGATTGACAACAATCTGTTTGCGAAACAGAAATAGCACTATCAGTATCAGCAAAAATACGCCGCCCACAATGCAGAGTGCCGCCACCGCGCCCAAAGTCGGTTGCAGGGCTGCCGCCACGGCCAGCGCAAAGTAGGTAAAGGCAGCCAACACCAAAAACAGCCCCAAAATAATCAGCAGGAACAACGCCAGCACGCGCGATGTCTTTTCGAGCACCTCGAGCCGAAGCAGGTCGTAGCGCATACGCGCATACTCTTTGCTGTCGTTTATCAGGCGTTGGTATTTGTTTTCGTTCTCCATAGTCGACTATTTTTCGCTGGCGGCCTCTTCGACGGCTTCGCGCAGTTCGTCGTCGCTGAAATTGCATTTCAGTTTGGACATCACTTTATCGACAAATTCCGACAGCGCCTCTTTGTCGAGCCAAATGCCTTTCTCTTTGAGCATATTGGCGATTTTTTCGCGTGTATTTGCGCCCGAATCGGGAGCGAACAACAGACCAACGGCTGCGCCTGCTACAGCACCGCCCAAAAATGCGAACAGATGTGAAAGTTTCATGGTTTTTCCTCCTAATAATTAGTTTGACAATGAGTTGTTCCTACCAAAACAGTAGCAAAATTTGTGCCAATCTTGCCTTTTTTGTCAGATGGCGCATTTTTTGTACCTTTGTGCTATGGCAACGAAACAGAAATTTTATGTCGTTTGGCAGGGGCGCGACACTGGCATTTTCGACAGTTGGGAGGCGTGCAAAGCACAAATCGACGGTTACGAGGGGGCGCAATACAAGTCGTTTCCGACCGAAAATGCCGCCAAAATGGCGTTTGCGCAGAATTATTGGCAGGTGGTTGGCAAAAAAAATGTGGTTGCGCCGCCGCTGTTCGATGCAGCTGCAGAGCGACCGTTGACGGGTTGCGTGGCGGTAGATGCGGCTTGCAGCGGCAATCCCGGCACGATGGAGTACCGCGGTGTGTTGGCCGACACGGGGCAGGAGATTTTCCACATGGGACCTTATGCCGAAGCCACCAACAATGTGGGTGAATTTTTGGCGATTGTGCACGCTTTGGCGTTGATAGAGCAGGGGCGATTGCAGACCGCCGCCATCTATTCCGATAGTGTAACGGCGCAAGCGTGGGTGCGGCAAAAACGCTGCAAATCGAAACTCGCGCCCACTGCAGCCAATGCGCCCGTGTTCGACCTTGTGCGCCGCGCCGAGGCGTGGCTGGCAACGCACTCGTTGCCAGTGAAAATACTGAAATGGCGCACCGAACTCTGGGGCGAAATCCCCGCCGATTTTGGGAGGAAGTGATGAAGAGAGTGTGAAAGTGTAAAAGAATGAAAGTGCGAAAGTAGGGGCGCACCGAGTGCGTCCGAACGCTTCAACAATAACCTGAAACTTTGAAACTTGAAACTTGCGCGAAGCGTAACCTGAAACTCTTAAATTCTGAAATCTTAAATTCTGAAATTCTGCGAGGCGTGCAAATTTTAAGTTCAACTTTAATTTTGCGCAAGGATAGTGATTGTTTGCTGAACTTTGCAAAAAAAATGCACTTTTTTTTGCGTGCAAATGAAAAAAAATGTAAATTTGTCGGCGTGAAACATTGTGCCTACATCGCACTGTTTGTGCTGTCGTTGTTGGGTCTGTTCGGGGTTTGTGGTCGCTGTTCCGCTCCCGAATCGTCTGCCGATAGTGTTGTGCTGTTAGCATCGGTTTCGTGCTACAGCGACGACTGCTACACGCAGGGCGGCAGTAGCGAGTTGCGCGGCAGTTCGACGGTTTCGCCCAGTGTAAGCGCACCCACACTTTGGCACACGAGCAAGACTATCGACAGCCGTGGCCGCCGTTTCTTCATCAATCACAACGCCATCAGTTTCAAGGCGGGTCGCCTGTGGAGTTGCTGTCTGCCTGCAGTGCAGTGGCGGCCGTTCGGTCTACTGCCTATGGCGGTAAAACACCATGCACAGTTTTTCATTCGTCTGTGCAAACTCACTATTTAGGGTAATTTTCGCTTTTCGTTTCGCTTGCAGCGTGCGCCGTCGTGGTGTGCGCATGAGCAACATTTTTCATTTACCCTAACATAGTTTCAAAAACAAATATGATTTACCTAATTTTTCTGATTTCGTTGGCTGCCATTGTGTGGGGAGCCAGCAGTTTGGTCGATGGTTCGGTGGCGATAGCGCGTCGTTACCGCATTTCCGACTTTGTGATAGGCGCAGTGATAGTGGGCATTGGCACTTCGATGCCCGAACTGACGGTAAGCGCGTACGGCGCATGGCAAGGCAATGTCGATGTGGCGATAGGCAATGTGGTTGGCTCCAACATTTTCAATGTGTTGGCCATTTTGGGTCTGACGGCAGCACTGTGGCCTGTGGCGGTTACGCGCGACAATCTGCGGTTCGAACTGCCTGTGTGCGTGCTGGTTTCGGTGTTGGTGCTGTTGCTGGCGTTTAACTTTTTCGATGGCAGCGCGGTCTGCATCGGTCGCATCGACGGCTTGGTGCTGTTGGCGTTTTTTGTGGCATACATCTACCTGTCGTTCTGGCGTGAGCGACGCAATGGGCGTGCCTCGAGCAGCAGCGACGACGGCGACACCACACCACAGCCGAAAATCGGTTGGGCGGTGCTGCGCATTGTGTGCGGCTTGGCGGCGTTGGTCGCTGGCAGCCACTTTTTTGTCGATTCGGCGGTGGAGATTGCTCGTGCTTGGGGTGTCGATGAGGCGTTCATCTCCATCACACTGATAGCCTGCGGCACATCGGTGCCAGAACTGGCGGCTTCGTTGGCGGCGGCGTTCAAAAAGAACACGCAGTTGGCGATGGGAAACATTGTCGGCTCAAACATCTTCAATATCTCGTTCATTCTTGGTGTCAGTTCGCAGATTGCACCGCTGGCAGGCGGCGGCATCACGCTGGTCGATTACATTGTGATGATAGCGGCGGCGGCGGTGCTGTTGCCCTTCGGCTTTTTGCGCCGCATACCGCGCTGGGGCGGCCTACTGATGGTCGCTGCCTATGTGATTTATACCGTTTATCTGGTGCAAATGCAGCAGATTTAGTGTGAAAGTGCGAAAGTGCGAAAGTTTATAGGTGATAGGTTAGCGTTTATAGACAATTATTTGAAAATTTGAAGATTGCGCCGCTTTTGTACGCGAAAATTCATAATTCTACATTCAAAATTTATAATTAAACGAAGGCCTTTCCCCCTTCGGGGGAAACGGGAAAGGGGGCTACAACTTGAAACCTGAAACTTTCACCAATGCGTTAAACTAATCAACTGATCAACCAATCAACTCAAACTATGGAATTAACATTGCAACTTTTGACTTTGCTCGGTGCTTTGGGCATGTTTTTGTACGGCATGAACCTGATGAGCACTGGTTTGCAAAAGGCCGCTGGCGAGCGTTTGCGCCACATTTTGGCCGCCATGACTTCGAACCGCGTGAAGAGCGTGGCGACGGGTTTGACGATTACCTCTATCATTCAGTCGTCGAGCGCCACCACGGTGATGGTGGTTGGCTTTGTGAACGCAGGTTTGTTGGCTCTCGATCAAGCCATCGGCGTGATAATGGGCGCGAACATCGGCACCACGGTTACGGCGTGGCTCATCTCGCTGCTCGGTTTCAAAATGGACATCTCGGTGCTGGCGGTGCCGCTTATGGCCATCGGGTTTGTTATGAGCGTGTCGAAACGAGAACGCTACCGCAATATCAGCGAGTTTATCATCGGCTTTTCGCTCCTGTTTTTGGGTTTGTCGCTGATGAAAAATTCGGTGCCCGACCTCGAACAAACGCCCGAAGTGCTGTCGTTTATCGGCCGTTGGACGGGCTACGGCTTTTGGTCGGTGCTGCTCTTTTTGGCGTTTGGCACCGTGCTGACACTGATTTTGCAGTCGTCGAGCGCTACAATGGCACTCACGCTCATCATGTTGAGCCTCGGTTGGCTGCCGTTCGATATGGCGGCGGCCATGGTGCTTGGCGAAAATATCGGCACCACCATCACGGCAAATATAGCGGCCGCCATGGCCAATGTGAACGCCAAACGCGCCGCCTTGGCGCACACGCTGTTCAATGTGTTTGGCGTGGTGTGGGCGTTGGCGCTGTTCCGCCCGTTTGTCAATTTCATCGGCCTGACTATCACTTGGTTAGGCTATCCAAATCCTGCCAAATTGCCTAGCGGAATGCTCAATCCCGCTTCGGACGAAGCCACATCGGCACTCTACGGACTGTCGATGTTGCACACGCTGTTCAACACCTTCAACACCTGCATTCTGATTTGGTTTGTGCCGCAGATTGCCAAAATTGTAACCGCACTTATCAAGAGCAAAGTGAATCCCGAAGATGAGATTTTCAAACTGAAGTTTATCAGTGCTGGCGCAATGGATACAGCCGAACTGTCGGTGGTGCAGGCGTGGAAAGAGGTGGCGCATTTTGCGCAGATTTCGCACAATGGCTTTGGTTATGCCAAGTCGGCCATTCACGCGGCGACTGCCGACGAATTTGAAAAATATCGCTTGAAATTGGTGAAATACGAGGAGATTTCGGACCGCATCGAGTACGAAATTGCCTCATTCCTGAACGATATTCCGCAGGGTAGCGTGAGCGAGCGCACGCGCGAAGGCATGACTGCCGTTTATCGCATTATCGACGAATTGGAGAGCCTCGGCGATTCGGGCGAAGCCATCAGTCGGCTGTTGGCACGGCGCAATGCCGCTGGGCATCGCTTCAGCGACAGCGAGTTGGCAGCCATCGACGAGATGACGGCGCTGGTCGATGCGGCCTACGGCGTGATGGTCGATAACCTGCAACGCGACGAGAGCGAACCCATCGATTTGGAGGACGCTGTGGCGTGCGAGGTGCGCATCAACGAGCGGCGCAACGCTCTGCGCGACGCTGCCATTCGCGACATCGAGCAGAAAGAGTCGTACCAAGAGAGCGTCTATTTCATGGACTTGATAGCCGAACTCGAGCGCATGGGCGATTTCATCATCAATGTGTCGCAAGCCGCCGCCAAAGTACGAGCATAATTTAGCCCGAATGTCAATAAGCAGAGCCGCCACATTGTGGCGGCTCTGCAATTTGTTAAGATGTTAAAAATTCAGTGGCAGTACTGGGCGAACGGAGTACCCACAGCAGCGGCTGTCGTCGGGGGCCCTGCCCACATAGTCCGAGTAGAAGCTCGCGTACCACGCGTAGATCGGGTAGTCCGTGACGAGCGAACTCGACCTGTAGCCGCCGTAGCTGCCAACGTTGCTCAGGTTGTCGCTGTAGCGAAAGCCCGCCGCAGGGAGAAAAATGGTGTTGCCGTTCTTACCTGTTACCCAATAACCTGCCACACCAGTAGTTTGGTAACTATCGGTCCATTTCCATTCGCACTGCTCGCGTAGTTCTGTCCATTCACCATCAGTGGGCATACGCCATGCACTGCCCCAGTTGGTGGTAGCAGCATCGTCGCTAGCCTCGAGCGTGGTTTTGCCATCGGTGGTGTTGTACTTGCTAAAAGTTGTGCCATCGCCGTATTTATAGGTGTTCCACGAATAGGTTTCCTTTGGTTCGGTCTCTCCCCAAGCGTAGTAGTTGCCGTACTTTTCGGGGCTGGTTGCGCCTACATTGCAGGTCGCCCACTTAGTTCCACTCGGTAGACCAAGGCTCACCCAGTCGTGGCCATTTTCAGTGCCAGTGGTAATGCGGAAAGTGGCAGTAATCGTGGAGTCGCTTGTGAGCGTGATTTCGCGCTCAAGTTCCACGCTCGAGGTGTCGGACCACGATATCAACTCGGCACCATCGGCTGGGGTTGCAACAATTTTCACTGTTGCACCAACATCGTACTTGCCCGAACCCGTTACCGTGCCAAGCGTTTCGTCGTTGGAGAGTACTGTCAGCGTATATTGCGTGTCTGGGTTTTCAATGGGAGAATTGTTGTTGTTTTGATTCCCGCTTTTCGGCTCATCGTTCTTTTCGCATGCGGCAAACACCGCTGCAGCGCAGCACAAGGCTGCAAAAAATCTAAGTTTTTTCATGATAAAATAAAATTAAAAAGTGAATAAATAAAATTGGTTGATTTGTCAATTTTTCGTTCAGGGGATTTCTATAAATTCCTTTGTAGTGATTTTTGATTTTTGGGTTAACAGATGTTTGGCTTGAACGAAAGCGCAATGCGGTGGCATTGTAATTGAGTGAAAGTCAGACAGATGCAACCCAAAAACAAAAAGCGCACAAAAGTATTCAGAAATCCATCATTTGTTAATTTTATTGTTAAACGGGGAATTTATAGAAGTCCCCTGTAAATAGGCACAATAAAAAAAGCGTGGAGTTCGACTATTGTCGTTCCACACTTTGAGGCTCTCGCATTGCCCAGAAAATTAGAACTGACAACGCGAAACCCACGCGAATATAAGACAACACACCGCCTATATGGGTAGTGAATACGCTTACATTCC
The DNA here is from genome assembly GCA_963593685.1 of Segatella copri. Taxonomy (GTDB): domain Bacteria; phylum Bacteroidota; class Bacteroidia; order Bacteroidales; family Paludibacteraceae; genus W0P28-013. The sequence goes on along the minus strand of CAVBBP010000017.1, from coordinate 12,312 downwards.
GAGAGCATTTACCGTTGCTAAATTCTGATTACTCGTGAAAGTTGCGAAGTTTCATTCCGTCAGAACAGAGCGTCAATAAACGCCTTTATTATGTCTGCCAATCAGCACACAAAATTGTGCAAATTAGCAAGGCAAAAGTACAACATTTATTTTGAACTACAAAATAGTTTCAGAAATTTTTAGTAGCAAGAAAGTAGGGACGCGGCATGCCACGTCCCGAGTTTTGCGGATTTGGTTATTTGGAGATTTGAAAAAATCCGTCAATCTGTAAATTTGTAAATCCGTAAATTACCTTCCAACCCCTCCGAAAAACTATCGTTTTTCTCGTCCCCTTGCAAAGGGGACAGGTTCGCGCCCAACTTGGTACAGTCCTCTCCCCTTTTCAAGGGGAGTACCTGCCGAATGGCAGGGGTAGGGTTGGAAAATAACTCAATGATTCAATAATTCAATTGGCCTTTCCCCCTTCGGGGGAAATGGGAAAGGGAGCTATATCCAAGACAACAGCAGAGCCGCCACATTGTGGCGGCTCTGCAAGTTTATGTTCGGGAAATCTCGCCTTGCGACTAAATCAGCACCATTTTCAAAGCGTCGGTCATGCTGTCGGTGAAGTGGAAGTGGAGGCCTTTGAGGTAGATTTCGTTTATTTCGTCCACATCTTTTTGGTTGTCGCTGCACATCAGAATGTCGGTGATGCCAGCGCGTTTGGCGGCGAGAATTTTCTCTTTGATTCCGCCCACGGGCAGCAGTTTGCCGCGCAGCGTGATTTCGCCCGTCATCGCTAGATTTTTCTTCACTTTGCGTTTGGCAAAAGCCGATGTGAGTGCCGTGAGCATGGTGATGCCCGCCGACGGGCCATCTTTCGGAATGGCACCCTCTGGCACATGGATATGCACGGCGTATTTTTCGAACAGTTCGGCATCGACACCGAGTTCGGCGGCGTGGGCTTTCAGATATTCAAACGCAATGGTGGCCGACTCTTTCATCACATCGCCGAGATTGCCCGTCAGGGTCAGTTTGGGCGTTTTCGATGGACTTAAACTTACTTCGATGAACAGAATTTCGCCGCCCACCGCCGTCCACGCCAAGCCCGTAACTACGCCGCAAACGCCATTGCCTTGGTAGGCATCGTGTGTGTAGCGCGGCGCACCGAGATAGGCTTTCAGGTCGTCGATGGCGATTTCGGTGTTGTAGGGCGTTTCGGTGGCGATTTTGCAGGCAATTTTGCGCATAATTTTCGCGATAACGCGGTCAAGTTCGCGCACGCCCGACTCGCGGGTGTAGTTATCGACCAAATAGCGCAGCGTCTTTTTGGGGTATTTCACCTGTTTGCGCGCGATGCCGTGCTCTTTCAACTGTTTCGGCACCAGATGTTTGGCAGCAATTTCCACCTTTTCTTCGGCAATGTAGCCGTTCACCTCTATCAGTTCCATGCGGTCAAGCAGCGGGCGCGGCACCGAGGCAAGCGAATTGGCAGTGGCAATAAACAGCACTTTCGACAGGTCGTAGTCGATGTCCAAAAAGTTGTCGTGAAACGCCGCATTCTGCTCTGGATCAAGCACTTCGAGCAGTGCCGACGATGGGTCGCCGTGTGCGTCGTCGGCCAGTTTGTCAATTTCGTCGAGTACAAACACAGGGTTCGACGAGCCGACTTTTTTCAAACTCTGAATGATGCGTCCGGGCATGGCACCGATGTAGGTGCGGCGGTGTCCGCGGATTTCGGCTTCGTCGTGCATACCGCCGAGCGACACACGCACATATTTGCGGCCAAGGCTTTCGGCGATGGATTTTCCGAGCGATGTTTTGCCCACGCCCGGAGGCCCGTAGAGGCAGAGAATGGGCGATTTCAGGTCGTTGCGCAGTTTCAGCACAGCCAGATGTTCCACAATGCGCTCCTTCACTTTTTCCAGCCCGAAATGGTCGCGGTCGAGGATTTGCTGCGCCTTTTTTAGGTCGAAATTATCTTCGGTAAATTCGTTCCACGGTAGTTCGAGCAGCGTTTCTACATAGTTTTGCTGCACGGCAAAATCGGGTGCATGTTGCGGCATCACTTCCAATTTTTTCAACTCTTTGTCGAAAATTTCTGCCGTTTTTTTGTTCCATTTTTTCGATTTTGCGCGCTTGCGGTAGGCTTCTATCAACTTGTCGGTGGTGTCGTCGCCCAACTCGTTTTTGATGGTTTTCATCTGCTGTTGCAGAAAGTATTCGCGCTGCTGGCGGTCGATGTCCTTCATCACTTTCGACTGAATGGAGGCCGAAACGGTGATTTTTTTGAACTCTTTTTTCAGCAGTTCGAGCAGTTCGGTGGCACGCTGGCGCAGGTCGTCCATCTCGAGCAGTCGCTGTTGGTCGAAAATGTCGAGTTGCAGGTTGTTGCACACAAAATTGATGAGCGTTTCGGGCGTGTCGGCGTGTTCCACAGCGAAGAGCATTTCGTTGGGAATGTTCGACTTTTTGACAATTTTTTCGCACAACGCTCTGATGCCATCGAGGTCGCTACTAAAGGCGGCGTCGGTGCTGTCTTGCGCCGTTTCGGGCATCAAATCGACAGTTGCCGTGAGGTAGGGCGTGCGTTGCACCACATCGACAAGGCGCGCGCGGCGGCGGCCATGCAGCAGCACCATTGTGGTGTTGTCGGGCAGTTCGATAATGCGCAGCACGCGTGCCACAGTGCCAAATTCAAACAAGTCGGCTTTTTGCGGATTTTCGATGTGATGGTCGCGCTGCATCACGGTGAAGAGTTCTTTTTTCTCCTCATACACCTTATGCACCAGTTTCAGCGACGATTTGCGCCCTATCGAAACGGGCAGCACCGACATCGGGAACAGCACCATATTACGCAGCGGCAACACAGGCAGTTCGTCGCCCGAAAGGCAACTCACGGCATTGAGGTCGCCATCTTCGTCGAGGCGAATCACTTCGCGGTGAACGGTCTGCTCATCGGCATCGGCCAGCATATCTTCAAAGGATCTCATTTTATATTAGTGTGAAAGTATAAAAGTATAAAAGTGTGAAAGTAGGGACGCACCGCGTGCGTCCGTTTCTCGCGCTGCGCACTGTTTCTTGCTTCGCAAAGATTTTTTCTCCGCTCGGCATTGCTCAAACGAGTTTGGCACTGCGCTCGCTTATCGAAAAAATTCTATGTTTCTAAATTTCTATTGTTGATTTGGTTTAATCTGTCAATCTGTCAGTTTTTCCTAATTTCTAATTAACTCTAACCTTTAACCTTTAATCTCTAACCTTTCTTCGTTGCAGTTCAAATTTCGTACCAAAAGAGTTACGGCCGTATTACTTGCACTTCGGCGTGCGCTCCCAGTTTGATGATGGACGATGGTCGGGCGGTGGCTGCCTCGTTGCGGCGCGTGGTGCAGATGTAATCGACGGCGGCGCGCACTTCGTCGGAAATTTCGGCAAAGGTTCGTGGTGCTGGCTCGCCGCTGATGTTCGCCGAAGTCGATACAATCGGCTTGTGAAACCGCTCGCAAAGGCACTTCGAGAAGCGTTCGTTGGTTACGCGTATGCCCACGCTGCCGTCGTCGGCCAGCAGGTTGCGCGCCAAATTTTTTGCGCCCGAATAGATGATTGTCAGCGGTTTGTCGCTCATTTCGATTAAATCATAGGCTACATCGGGAATTTCGTCCACATAACCCGACAATTTGGCAGTGCTGTCGATGAGTGTGAGCATGGCTTTGCTGTCAGCGCGCCTTTTCAGCGCAAACACACGCGCCACCGCCTCCTCGTTGGTAGCGTCGCAGCCGATGCCCCAAACGGTGTCGGTGGGGTACAATATCACGCCGCCACGCCGCAAGGCGTCCAGCGCATTTCTGATGTCTTCGTCCATCGTGAAAAGTTTTTTCTATCCGTTTTCCCGCTCATTTCTTTTGACGAGCCAAAGAAAATTCGGGAACGCAAAAGTAGCACATTTTTCGCCATTTGCAAAAAAAAGCGTACTTTTGGAACGAAAAAAACGGTCAGTAACTATGAGCAACCAGCCAGATTTGAGTTTCGGCAAACTGTGCAACATCAGTTTCGGATTTTTGGGCGTGCAGATAGCCTACGCCTTGCAGAGTGCAAACATCAGTCGCATATTTGCCACGCTGGGCGCAGATCCGCATAGTTTGAGTTATTTTTGGGTGCTTCCGCCGCTCATGGGCATGGTTGTACAGCCGATTGTGGGGCTGTTGAGCGACAAAACTTGGTGTCGCTTTGGGCGGCGCATTCCCTACCTGCTCGTCGGTGCGCTCACGGCTGTGGCGATTATGCTGTTGCTGCCCAATGCTGGCAGTTTCGGACTGACGGTGGGCGCAGCAATGCTTTTTGGGGTGGTGTCGCTCATGCTGCTCGACACGAGTATCAACATGGCCATGCAGCCGTTCAAAATGATGGTTGGCGACCTTGTGAACGAGAAGCAAAAGGGTTTGGCCTACTCCATTCAGAGTTTTCTGTGCAATTTGGGCAATGTGGTCGGGTTTCTGTTCCCATTTTTCTTCACTTGGATTGGCATCAGTAATGTGGCAGCCGAGGGCGTAGTGCCCGATTCGGTCATCTACTCTTTCTACATCGGCGCAGCCATACTGATAGCGTGCGTGCTATACACGGTCTTCACGGTGCGCGAAATGCCGCCCGCCGAATATGCCAAATATCACGCCGCACCAAAATCGGCGCAGAAAGGCGAAAACAATCTGCTGAAACTGATACAAAATGCGCCGAGCGTGTTTTGGACTATCGGTCTGGTGCAATTTTTCTGCTGGGCGGCGTTCATGTATATGTGGACCTACACCAACGGTGCCATCGCCGAAACCGTTTGGCACACCGCCGATGTGGCTTCGGAAGGCTACCAAGCGGCTGGCAACTGGGTGGGCGTGCTGTTCGCCGTGCAAGCCGTGGGCGGTATTGTGTGGTCGCTCGCCATTCCGCGGTTCAAAAACTACAAAGTGGCATACATTGTCAGTCTGCTGATTGGCGGCATCGGTTTTGTGGCAGTGCCTTTTGTGGGCAACCAATATCTGCTTTTTGTGCCGTATCTGCTCATCGGTTGTGCATGGGCGGCCATGCTGGCACTGCCGTTCACCATTCTCACCAACAACATCAAAGGCGACCACATGGGCACCTATCTCGGTCTGTTCAACTGCACCATCTGTCTGCCGCAGATAGTGGCGGCACTGTGCGGCGGCTCGTTGCTGCGCATCGTTGGCGGACATCAGGCCTACATGCTTGCCATCGCTGGCATTTGCCTGTTTGTGGGCGCACTCTGCGTGCTGCTTGTAAGAGAGAGGTAGGGGGATTATTTGGTTTCTGATTTCTGATTTCTAATTTCTAGTTTCTGGTTGTCGCTTCGCAATTTCAGATTTCAGATTTCACTGATTTTTTCTCCGCTCGGCATTGCTCAAACGAGTTTGGCACTGCTCTCGCTTGTCGAAAAAATTCAAATTGTCGGTATCCACAAAGTTGCCGAATTTTTAATTAAATAATTGAAAATTAGATAATTGGATAATTAAAATCACTCCTCATTCCTAATTCCTAATTCCTCACTTTTCTTGCTACTTGCTACTCATATCTTGCGACTATGTTTCAAAAACTGTACTGCACAAACACGCGAAAATCGGTTTTGTGGCAGCCGGCTATTTGTGTGAGGCCGCTGCCTATCAGCGTGCGCCCATCGGTGTAGTAGGTTTGCGCTACACGCAGGAATAGTTTCAGACCGCGAATTATCTCGTAGTCGGCATTCAGATACCAACGGCTGCCCACGCCATACATCGACGGGGCGAAACCTGCGCTCGGCACATCGCGTTCGTAGAGCGAAAAACGGTTGTCGTAGGCCGCTGCATCGAAATAGGCGTAGCGCGCGCTCAGTGTCAAATCGATGGCGCGAAAGGTGTACGCCACATCTTGTGCCAGCAGAAATCCGTGCGACGGCGCTTCCTTCTCTATTCGCACCCGATTCCATTCCACAACGCTCCTTAAATCAAGACCTAACACGCTGTAAGTCAGATAGTAACGCAGCGATAGTTTGCGGTTGTCGGCCAAAAATGTGGTGGCTTCTTGGGTCAGGTCGGCGGCTTTGGTCTCTTTGTAGCGGTAGCGTAGGCGCGCATACATCGACAAGCGGCGGTTGGGCATAAACTCCACATGCAGCAGCGTGGCGTAACCTTGCGTGGGGCGCGGCACAGTGTAGGTTATCCATGGCGTTTTGTAGAGGTCGGCGTAGGCGGCTATCTTCCAATTACGCACAGGTTTTATTTCGCTGCCAATGTAGATGCCGTGTTCGTTGCGTGTGTGGCTGCTCTGTCCAAAGGCATTGGCAAAAATCAGGTCGTAATTTTTGGCATAATAGCGGTGCGACAGCACAAAACTGAGGGTCGAAATGGGCGCAAAGGTGAGTGTGTTGAGCGTGGCAACTGCGCCCCAACCCGTTACGGCTGTCTCGCCAAACAGCCCGAATCCACGCCACGCAAAGTGGTAGTCGATGCTGGCGGCAAACTGACTATTCCCTCGAAAATAGTACTGCTGATAAGGCTTCGGCGCGTAGTCTATCGGTGTGCCGAGCCATGTCTGCACGGCCGTAGCACCGATGCGAAAAAACTTGTACCGATAGGAGATATTGCCGCCCAACACATGTGTGCCAACGGTACGGTAGCGCTCGCATTCGCTCGGTGTGCGGTGGTAGCCATCTTTTTTGAACGAGGTGAATGCGCCGCCGCTCGTGTCGGCATCCATCTTGCGAAACGAATAGAACGCCGTGGCATCGAAGTCGCCAAATTTGACCGTTGCGCCCACGCCACGCAAAAAGTTGTACTCGTCGGTCGATGAGTGGCGTTTCAGGCCGCGTGTGCGTACGCCGATGTTGGTGGCCATGGCGGTTGCGCCCATGTTCAAATCTTGCCTGATGACCAATCCTTGCCCGAAATTGGCGCGGTAGTCGCCCAGCACAATGGTCGAAAACTTCCACAGTTTGTTCACCTGCACAAATCCCGAATAGGAGTCGAACAATTTTTTGTTGTAATCGCCCACCCACTGCTCGCCGGCATCCTTTTCCATGGTCAAACCAGCCTCCAACTTGTTGCTGCTGCGCAGGCGATACCGCAACGAAGTGTAGAAGGGGTCGCCCACATAGCGCGAGTTCGGTTTTTCGGCCAATGCTTCGGGCGAAATCGATGAAAAGCCTTGCCGCTGCTCAAAAGTTCCATCGAAACGCGCGGTCAGCGTGTGTTTGCTATCACGCATCACATCGCGAAAATTCCACGCCACATCGTCGTCGGGAGCCGCCACGCGCACAAACGGCAACAGCAGTTGAATGGTAAATAGGTCGAACCCAGCGACCAACTGCAACTCGTAAACGGTCTGCATACGCCCCGCCTTGTAGAGGTAGTACATCAGATTTTCTATCTGCATATCGTTCAGGAACTGCAGTTGCGCCAACTCTTCGGGCGTGGTGTTATTCAGATTGATGGGCGATTCGTAGATAGCCGCCAAATCGTCGTAAAGGTCGCCATAATCCACTTCGCCCTCTTCGACATCTTCCATCAGAAAGTCGTAAATTTTTTCGATAACACGGTCGATGGCCACCTCTTCTTGCGCAAAAAGCGGCAACCACAACGCAGCGCACAACGATATGATTATCAGGCGTTTCATCGCTTGAAACGATATTGAAGCGTGCCAAGCATGGTTACGCCCAGCGGATTGCGATATTCGCAGTGCAGATGAAATTTGAAACCAGCCCAACCACAGCCCACGCCGAGGGTCGGCACGGCGTAGTCGCTGCCGTAGCAACCGATGCGCACATCGAATACATCGAACGGCGCATACTCAAAACCCGTCGCCCAGCGCAGCGGCGAGCGCACCTCTTTGTCGAGTTGCACCAGCCACGACACTTTCTCGTGAATGCGATAGTTCGTACCCAAACTAAACACCGACGGCAAGCGTTTTTCGGTCAAATCGCTCTTGATTTTCGAAAAAATGGGATTGAACGCACTGAAACCAATCGTAAGCGACGGCACCACCTGCACCTGAAAACCGACTTGTACCGTGGCTGTGCTTTTGTAACGCTCGCTCGGCGACAGATAGACGGCGTAGTAGTCGCACTCCACGCCCAAATGGAAAATGTCGCCAAAAGTGCGCGCAAAGGTAACCGCCGCCAACATTTCGTTGTATTCGGCATAGCCAAAATAGGAAAATTGCGCCCCGACATTGATATATTTCGTGGGAATGGCCACGCTGAACGCCGCATTCGACAGTTCGGCGGTGATGTAGCGATTTTCGTAGAGCAGCGACAGCGTGTAGTGCTGCTCGCACGCCAACGCCGCTGGATTCTGAAACGGCTGCCACTCGGCATTGTAGGCCACCGATGCATTGCCTGCCACATACGAACTCGGCACAATGGTGGCCGTTTGCGCTGCCAATGTTGCACACGCAAAGAGCCAGCACAACATTGGTACGATTTTTGCAAATCTTTTCATCGAACAGCCCTTTTATCCAACAAGCAGGTATCGGCTTCAAAGATAGTTAAAAATCTATTAAAACGCAAATTGTTTTTGAAGAATAAAGAGTAAAGACAAAAGAATAAAGACTTTTTTGAAAGAGCATAGACTTTTCAATTATTTAATTATCTAATTTTCAATTACTTAATTATTTGAAAATTTGAAGATTGAGGCGTTTCGGAATGCGTGGCTTTTCCCCCTATCGGGGGAAACGGGAAAGGGGGCTATAGCCAAGAAAATGAATAATAATTTCCAAATAACCAAATCAACAAATCCCCAACAAAAATTTATTGCGAAAAAAAATTACAAAAATTCCCCTTTTAGTATGAAACGCACCGCCATCATAGCCATTGTGTGTGCCGCCACCGCCGCCGCAAGCGCAACAAACCCCACCGCTACGCCGCTTGCTGCCAATGTGGTGCCGATGCGTGTCATCAATGGCGACACGGTGTTTCAACTGCCGCCAGTCTATGTTTTTCCGCCGATGAAATTCAAAAACAAACGGCAAGAACGCTTCTACTGGCGCACCGTGCGCGATGTGAAAAAAGTGCTGCCCTATTCCAAAATGATAAGCGGACTCGTGCAAGAGGTGAACGACACGCTCATGCGCATTCCTACCCAAAAGGAGCGCGACCGCTACATGCGCCAGTGGGAAAAAACCACCTACAAAAAATACTACAAGGAGTTCACGCAGATGACGCTCAGCCAAGGCAAACTGCTCATCAGGCTGGTCGATCGCGAGTGCCAAACCAGTTCCTACGAACTGATTCGCGCCTACCGTGGCAGTTTCACGGCGGGTTTCTACCAACTTTTTGCCAAACTGCTCGGTGCCGACCTCAAAAAGAAGTTCGGCGACAACGACGACGACAAAATCATCGAACGCATCATTTTTCTAGTCGAAGCGGGGCAGTTGTAGCCGCCGCCGATTTTATGATTTACATAAAAACGCCCAATTTTTTATGCAAATTTGATAGTCGATTTTATGATTTGCATAAAATCAGGCATTCCGCCCACTGATATTGCTTCTATTTTTCTTTTTGCAAATCAAATAGTAGCAAGTAGAGTGAGGAGTTTTTTTTTGAGAGCCTAGAAGATAGATTTGTAGGGACGCACCGCGTGCGTCCGTTTCTGTTGATTTGCAGATTTGGAAAAATCCGTAAATTTGTAAATTTGTAAATCCGTAAATAAGTAGAGACGCCACATTGTGACGTCTCTACATTGTCAATTATCAATTGTCAATTATCAATTATTTAACCACAATTTTGGCGAGTTTGTTGCCGGCTTTTACAATGTAGATGCCCTCGCCAAGCGTGCTCTTCTTGTTCTGCTCGGTAACATTCAGACCCATAACGGTGTAGATTTGTGCGCCCTCTTCGGCATAGATGCGGCCTTCGTGTGCATACACATCGTTCAGCACCTCGATGTTGCGGATAGCGGTGGTATTTTCGTCAAGAGTGTAATCTTCGTAATCATCGTAGTAGTCGTCGCCGTCCGTATCCAAAGCCTTGAAAACGGCATAGGGAACTTCGGCATTGATTGTGTACTTTTTGCCATCGCTAGCAGTAAATGCGGCAACCGCCTTATAAGTGTTGTTGGCAGGTACATATGCCAAAGTAAGAGTGGCTGTAGTCATGGAAACTCCCTCTGCATCCTTATCGATGAGTTCAGCGTCGGTAAGCATTGCATACGAATATTCCGTACCAATAGTAGAAGCAGTGATTGAATACGAACCTGCGATGGCAGTTGCCGACGCACTGTAAATGTCGAAGCTGATATAAGGAGCATGAACGGAATCTTCCGTTGCATTGTAATACATGAAATCTACACTAAAATTGTGCGCACCTTCTTCCGATAGTTCTTCATAGTAGGTGATTTCTGCATAGTTCACGGTCAGTTCGGTAGCATCGCCGTCTTCGTCGCCGCTGTCGCTGCTGCCTGTACCCTCTGTATGGCTTACATAAATTGCATTAACAAGTTGTTCCTGTTCTTTATACACTTGATATTTTTCGGCAAGTACGGTTAGTGTATCGCCTTCTTTTACGCCAAGTGTAGAGAATTTTTTACTTTCTTTTTCTGCGGTCAAGCAACCATACACATAAATAGTACCCGATTTATCGGTTAGATTAAAATTTCCATATTCATTGTTGTCAATCTTTCCAACTACGCCCGTCAAGTAGCATTTTACACCTTTAGCAGCAATAAATTCTGCAATTGTTTTAGATTCTATCACAGCCTCTTTTTGTTCACCAGTAACCACATAAATTGCAGTACCAACAGAACGAAGACTCGATGTAGTGGTATAAGCAGCAAAACGAGCCTCGTCTGTATTAAACATAATATAGCGTCCACTTGCAACTTCTACGGCTCGCAGAGTGTCCCCTGTTGCCTCAAATTTAAAATCAGTACCTGTTTCGTTAGTACCCAACCAATTTTTAGTCCAAGTTGCATCATAATACAAGAACCCACCTGTAACTTTCAACTTGAAGTTTTCGCCAGAAGCTACCAATTCAATTAATTCGACATCAGAGGTAACATTAGCAGCATCAAAAGCAGCAGAACCACGATAGTAACTTTTACCATCGACTGTAGTTTGCTCTATGCTCATTGCTTTAGTACCATCAAAATTGGTAATGGCAATTTTGTCGCCTGCTTTAAGCGTTGTTAGGTCGGTTACTTTCACGCCAGTTGCGGTCGCGAAAGCCATCGTTGTAGCGCATAGGGCGGCTACGAGAAAAGTAATTTTTTTCATGATAGAAATTTTTAAGTTAATAATTTTGAATAGTTTAGTCTCGGTTTTTGTCTGTTATAGCGGTACGCGCGCGCATACGCCCGTAAATATCGGCATACAATCGTGCGCACACCATCGCCACAAAGGTACAATCTTTTTTAGAATAAAAAAAGTTTTTTCGTTATTTTTTTTGAAAAGTGGGAAGTCTGTAAAGTGTGTAAAGTGGAAAGTTTATAAAGTTCATAAAGTGTTGATTTGAAGATTTGTTTCAGGTTTCAGGTTTTCGGTATCCGAAAGTCGCAATTATTATTCATTGTTCATTTTTTATTGTTAATTTTTCTTATGGCCTCTTTTCCCGTTTTCCCCAAAGGGAAAAAGCCTTTGGCCTATAAACTATAACCTCTAAACTTTTCGGACGTGGCATGCCGCGTCCCTACTTTTACCAATTCGCAACCGTGGCGTTAAAAATCTGATCGACAAGTTCTTCGACCATCTCTTCGCACAGTTGGTCCTGCACATCTTCGAGCGTAGAGGTGCTTGGAAATGTGCGGTTGGCCGAAAAAGTGCGCTCAAAATCCTCTTCGCTGTTGGTATTGTTGGTGTAGCGCACGCGCACGCCGATGGTCAAGCGTGTTTCGGCGGCGTAGGCATCGGCACCAATCGAGAGCGGCGTGAGCGAATAGGTGGTGATTTCGCCTTCGACTTGCAGGTCGCCGCCGCGGCGCGTCTGTTCGAGGCGTGTTTGTCGGCTGTAAGCGTCTTTCAGCGCATCGTTGAAAGTATTGACGAGCGACGGATTGACGAGCGTGGCTTGGTTGGTAAAGTCGGCCACGGTGATGCTCTTCACCTTCGAATAGTCGATGCTGGCACCATTGAACTTGTACGAAATGGTACACGATGCCGCAATCAAGGCCGCAATTATGGCGAGTAGTGTAAGGCGGTTCATTTCAGATTGGGTTGATGAGTTGATAAGTTTAACGCATTGAGGTTGGTCTGTGAGGCTTATTTCTAATTTCTGGTTTCTAGTTTCTGGTTTCTCAAAATTGCTATCGCAATTTTGTTTCTAAGTTTCTATGTTCCTAATTGTTGAATTTGAAATTTGAAATCTGA